>JASHTN010000062.1 GCA_030040525.1 Gammaproteobacteria bacterium
GGCAACCAGGCCATCACCTCGGATCACGCCGACACCGAGAGCCGGGTGATGTCCTATGACAAGGTGTGGGTGAAGCACATCAAGGCCGCGCTCATGGAGAACCGCTTCCGGCTGGTGCAGCAGCCGATCGCGAGCCTGCAGGGCGCCGACCCCGGCATGTACGACGTGCTGGTGCGCATGATCGATCATCAGGGCAAGGAGGTGCTGCCGTCGGAGTTCATGGCGGCGGCGGCGCGCAACGATCTGATGAAGAACATCGATCGCTGGGTGGTCGGCGCCTCGCTGTCGTTCGCGGCGCAGAAAAAGCCCGAGTGCCTGTTCGTGCGGCTGTCGCGCGACACGGTGCGCGATGCGACCTTCCTCGAGTGGCTCGACAATCACCTGCGCACGAGCCGCGCCGACCCGCGGCGGCTGTGCTTCGAGATCACGGAAGAGACCGCCGCCGCCTACAGCACGCAGGTGCAGGCGCTCGCCGCGGCGCTTCGCGAGCGGCGCTTCCGCTTCGCGCTCGAGGGCTTCGGCGGCGGCCACGGCAGCGTCGGCATGTTCGACACGATACAGATGGATTTCGTCAAGATAGACGGCGCGCTGATCCAGGGCCTCGCCCGCGACGAGAAGCTGCAGCAGCGCGTGCGGGCGCTGGTCGAGGCGGCCACCAAGCGTCTGGTGCAGACCATCGCCGAGCGCGTCGAGGATGCCAATACGATGGCGGTGCTGTGGCAGATCGGCGTGCAGTACATCCAGGGCTATTTCGTCAACCAGCCCGAAGAAGTGGTGCTGGGCGCGAGCCGCTGACGCGGGCCGGCGCGCGCCCCGCTCAGAGCTCCTGCGCCGGACGCTGCACCTCGAGGCGCTCGATACGGCGCGGCCAGCCGCGCTTGAGCACCGCGCCGCGCTGCGCGCGCTGCCCGCGGTAGCCTTCGAGATCGCGCCACTCGAGCGTCTTCCTCTGCTCGCCCGACCAGAGCACCAGGGTGCCGCCGGGCGGCACAACCGCCACCGCGGTCATCAGCTCGGCGCGCGCCCGGGCTTTCTTGCCGGGAATGTCATAGAGCTTGTTGCCCTTGCCGCGCGGCAGCTCCGGCAGCTCGCTCACCGGGAATGCCAGCAGCTTGCCCTCGCTGCTCACCGCCGCAACGAGCGAGTCCGCCGACGGCACGGGTGCGGGCGCCAGGACGTGCGCGTTCTCCGGAACGCTCAGCACGGTCTTGCCGGCGCGCCGGTCGGTCAGCAGATCCTTGAGCCGCACCGTGAAGCCGTAGCCGGCATCGGAGGCGAGCAGCCACAGATCCTCGGGCTCCCCGATCATGACGCCGGCGAACTTTGCGCCGTCGGGCGGGTCGAGCCGCCCGGAGAGCGGCTCGCCGTAGCCGCGCGCGCCGGGCAGCGAATGCGCCGGCAGCATGTAGGTGCGCCCGGTGCTGTCGATGAACACCGCCGGCTGGAGACTGCGGCCGCGCGCCAGCGCCTGGAAGGCATCCCCGCTCTTGTAGGGGAGCGCGCCCGGGTCGACGTCGTGGCCCTTCGCCGAGCGCACCCAGCCTCCGGTCGACAGCACCACCGTCACCAGCTCGTTGGGGATGAGAGTCGTCTCGTCGATGGCCTGCGCGGCCTCGCGCTCGATGATCCTGGTGCGCCGCTCGTCGCCGTAGCGCTCGGCGTCGGCGCGAATCTCGGCGGCGATGAGCTTCTTCAGTTTCGCCTTGGATCTGAGCAGCGCCTCGAGCTCCTCGCGCTCGGCCGCGAGCGTCTTCTGCTCCTCGCGGATCTTCATCTCCTCAAGCCTGGCGAGGTGCCGTAGCCGGGTGTTGAGGATCTCCTCGGTCTGCTCGTCCGAGAGCTTGAAACGCTTCATCAGCACCGGCTTGGGCTCGTCCTCGCGGCGGATGATGCGGATCACCTCGTCGAGATTGAGGAACGCGATCAGCAGTCCATCGAGGATGTGCAGCCGCCGGCTCACCTTCCCGAGGCGATGCTGCAGGCGGCGGGTAACGGTGCTGGTGCGGAACTCGAGCCAGTCCCCGAGCACCGCCTTCAGGCTCATCACCCGCGGCCGACCGTCGAGTCCGATGATGTTCAGATTGACGCGGTAGTTGCGCTCGAGGTCGGTGGTGGCGAACAGGTGATTCATCACCGCGACGAGGTCGACGCGGTTGGAGCGCGGCACCAGCACCAGGCGCGTCGGGTTCTCGTGGTCGGACTCGTCGCGCAGCTCATCGAGCATCGGCAGCTTCTTGGCGCGCATCTGCTCGGCGATCTGCTCCTGCACGCGCGCCGGTGAAACCTGGTAGGGAAAGGCGGTGATGACGGCATTGCCGTCCTCGATCTCCCAGGTGGCGCGCGCCTTGAACGCGCCAACGCCCTTGTCGTAGAACTCCCTGAGGTCCGCGCGTGCCGAGATGATCTCTGCACCGGTGGGCAGATCCGGACCCTTGACGTGCTTCATGAGCGCCGCAAGCGTCGCCTCGGGCTCCTCCAGCAGGTGGATGCAGGCGGCGGCCACCTCCCTCAGGTTGTGCGGCGGAATGTCGGTCGCCATGCCGACCGCGATCCCCGAGGTGCCGTTGAGGAGCAGATTCGGCAGCCGCGCCGGCAGGATCACCGGCTCGGTGCGCGAGCCGTCGTAGTTCGGCGCCCAGTCGACCGTGCCGTCGGAGAGCTCGGCGAGCAGCACCTCGGCGTAGCCGGTGAGCTTGGCTTCCGTGTAGCGCATGGCGGCGAAGGACTTCGGGTCGTCCTGCGAGCCCCAGTTGCCCTGGCCGTCGATCAGCGGGTAACGGTAGGCGAACGACTGCGCCATCAGCACCATGGCCTCGTAACAGGCCGTGTCGCCGTGCGGGTGGAACTTGCCGAGAACGTCGCCGACGGTCAGCGCGGCCTTCTTATGCTTGGCGACCGCCGACAGCCCGAGCTCGCTCATGGCGTATACGATGCGCCGCTGCACCGGCTTCAGCCCGTCGCCGAGCGCCGGCAGCGCCCGGTCGAGGATCACGTACATCGAGTAGTCGAGGTAGGCCTTCTCCGTGAAGGTGGCCAGCGGCTGGCGCTCGACGCCCTCGAAGTTGAGCTCCTGGTTCTCCGGCATGCCTACACCTGCACTTGCGCGAGATTGCCCTTCTCTTCGAGCCACTCGCGCCGGTCGGCAGCGCGTTTCTTCGCCAGCAGCATGTCCATGAGCTGATCGGGCTTGTCCTTTGCGTCGATGGTGAGCTGCACCAGCCGGCGCGTGCGCGGGTCGATGGTCGTCTCGCGCAGCTGCGTCGGGTTCATCTCACCCAGGCCCTTGAAGCGCGTCACGCTGGGTCTGGTGCGCGGGCTCTCCTTCTCGATCCTCTTCAGGAGCTGGTCGCGCTCGGCGTCATCCAGCGCGTAATGCACCTGCTTGCCGGCATCGATGCGGTACAAGGGCGGCATCGCCACGTGCACGTGACCGTGTGCCACCAGCGGCCGGAAGTGGCGCAGGAACAGCGCGCACAGCAGCGTAGCGATGTGCTGCCCGTCGGAGTCGGCGTCCGCGAGGATGCAGATCTTGTGGTAGCGCAGCTGCGTGAGATCGGTCGAGCCCGGGTCGACCCCGAGCGCGACCGAGATGTTGTGCACCTCCTCGCTGCCGGCGAGCTGCCCCGGCTCGAGCTCCCAGGTGTTCAGGATCTTGCCGCGCAGCGGCATGATGGCCTGAAACTCCTTGTCGCGCGCCTGCTTGGCGGAGCCGCCGGCGGAGTCGCCCTCCACCAGGAACAGCTCGCAGCGCCGCGGCTCCTGGCTCACGCAGTCGGCGAGCTTGCCGGGCAGCGCCGGTCCCCCGGTGAGGCGCTTGCGGACCACGCGCTGGGCAGCCTTGGCACGCTCCTGCGCGTTGGCGATCGCAAACTGCGCGATGCGCTCGCCCGCGTCCGGGTGGCGGTTGAGCCACAGCGCCATGGAATCGCGCACGAACCCTTCGACCAGCGTGGCGGCGTCGCGCGAACCCAGGCGTTCCTTCATCTGGCCGGCGAACTGCGGCTCGTGCATCTTCACGGACAGCACGTAGCTCGCCTTGTCCCACACGTCCTCGGGTGTGAGCTTGATGCCACGCGGCACCAGGTTGCGGAACTCGCAGAACTCGCGCACCGCCTGGGCGACGCCGGCGCGCAGGCCGTTGACGTGCGTGCCGCCCTCGGGGGTCGGGATCAGGTTGACGTAGCTCTCGGCGACGGCGAGCTCCGCATCGGGGGCCCAGCACAGCGCGTAATCGACCGCATCGTCGTCCCCGCTGCGGGTGGCGCTGATCGGCTCGGCGGGCATGCGCTCGTGCTTCTCCAGCTCCTCGACCAGATAGGCGCCGAGGTCGCCGCTGTAGAACCATTCGTCCTTCTCCCCGCTCGCCTCGTTCCTGAAGGTGACCTTGAGTCCCGGGCACAGCACCGCCTTCGCCTTCAGGGTGTGCTTGAGCTGTGGCACGGAGAACTTGTCGGAGTCGAAGAACTTCGGGTCCGGCCAGAAGCGGATCGTGGTGCCGGTGTTGCGCTGGCCGACGGTGCCGATCTCTTCCAGCTTGGAGGCGACCCTGCCGTCCTTGAAGCTGATGTTGTATTCCTTGCCGCCGCGCTTGATCCAGCATTCGAGGTGCTTCGACAGCGCGTTCACCACCGACACGCCGACGCCGTGCAGGCCGCCGGAGAACTTGTAGTTCTTGTCGGAGAACTTGCCGCCGGCGTGCAGCCGCGTGAGGATGAGCTCGGCGCCGCTCACCTTCTCCTTGGGATGGATGTCGACCGGCATGCCGCGCCCGTCGTCGGCCACCTCCAGCGAGCCGTCCTTGCAGAGCACCACGTCGATCTCTTTGCAGTGGCCGGCGATCGCCTCGTCGACGCTGTTGTCGATGACCTCGTGCGCCAGGTGATTCGGGCGCTGGGTGTGGGTGTACATGCCCGGGCGACGGCGCACGGGCTCGAGACCGGAGAGGACCTCGATGTCGGAAGCGGTATACGACTGACTCATGCGACTGCGTGCATCGTCCATTTCAACCGCCGCGCGCGTGCCCCGCGCGCCGCCCGCTCGCGCGCCGCGATCTTAACAGTTCAGGACGGCTCCGCGGGGTAGGCCTCAGGCGAGGTCGGCGAGCAGTGCGCGGCGCGGCGCGGCCGGGAGCGGATCGACGGCGTGCCGGTAGTGCTCGTGATCGATGCCGGCGGCGAGCGCCGCCCCGCCCTTGAGGCTCGCGACCATCGCGGTGCCGAGCTCGAAGCGCAGGAAGTGCACCGCCGAGGTCTTCTCGGCGTTCTCGCGCTCCAGGTCCTCGTCGGCGACGGCATACACGCGGGCATGGCCTGCGACCTGGACCCAGCAGCGGTCCTCGACGCCCTTGAGGCGTGCGAGCGCCGCGGGCCGCTCGGGCGCGTCGTACTCGAGCAGCAGCGTCACCTTCCAGTTCTGCCCGTCGGGGATCAGCGGATTGTAGGCGGCGAGCTCAGCGGCAATCCCTTCGGCCTCGAAGATGCGCTCGGCGCGCAGCATCTCCTGCACCTGGTACTGCACCGTCAGGCGATCCTCGAAGCACCAGGTGGCATTCGGTCCGACGGCGAGCTGTCGCTCGCTCTTGTGCTTGAGCACCCGCGCGCGGAACGCCGGCCGCTCGCGCGCGTACTGCTCGAGCGGCATGAGATCGGCGGCGGCGAGCTTCTGCATGCGACGCTCGGCCGAGCCTACAGGCCGTACGCCAGGCGCAGCAGCTGCAGCGGGTGCTCGGGCGCGCGCGCCCCGCCGATACCGCTTTCGATCTGCTGACCGGCCATCGGGCAGTCGCTCGCGTAGTGGTCGGCCGCGGCGCCCGCGACGCGCTCCATCACCGCACGCCCGATGCGCATCGAGGCGGCGCGGAAGCGCCGTCTGACTCCGTAGGTGCCGTCGTGGCCCGAGCAGCGCTCGATTGGCTCGACGGTCGTTCCCGGAACGAGCTGCAGGACGTCGCGCGTCTTGAGCCCGAGGTTCTGCACCCGCAGGTGGCACGGCACGTGATAGCTGACCCTGCCGAGCGGCGTCTTGAAGTCGGTGCGCAACAGCCCGGCAGCGTGACGCAGCATCAGGTACTCGAAGGGGTCGAAGATCCGCGCCGCCACGCGCCGCACCTCGGCATCGTCCGGAAACATGAGCGGCAGCTCCTGCTTGAACATCAGCACGCAGGAGGGGATCGGCGCCACGATGTCGTAGCCGGCCGCCACCGCCCGCGCCAGCTCCGGAACGTTGTGTTCCTTCAGACGCGCCACGCCCTCGAGGTCACCGAGCTCGAGCCGCGGCATGCCGCAGCAGCGCTCGCTCGGCAGCAGCGTCACGACGATGCCGTTGTGGCCGAACACCTTGACCAGGTCCTCGTCGAGCTGCGGATCGTTGCGGTTGCCGTAGCAGGTGGCGAAGAGCGCCACGCGGCCGGTGGTGTCGACCGTGGCTTGCGGCTCATGGCCGGCGGCGGCGATCTCCGGCCGCTCGGTGGTGCCGAGGCGCGCGAGGCGCTTGCGGGCGCTGCGGGCGTGATATCTCGGAATCGGGGCGCTGCGGTCGACGCCGAGCGTCTTCTCGAGCAGCACGCGGCCGGCGCGGGTGGCATTCACGGCATTCACCACCTCGGCCACCACCGGGATCCCTGCGAGCGCGCCCACCCGGTCGGTGGCCGCGAGGGCGCGCTCGCGCCAGCCGAGACCCGCGCCGCGCGCACGCACTGCCTTGGCGCGCAGCATCAGGTGCGGGAAGTCGACGTTCCAGGGATGGGGCGGCACGTACGGACACTTCGTCATGAAGCACATGTCGCACAGGTAGCAATGGTCGACCACCTGCCAGTACACCGGCTTCGCCACCCCCGCGACCTCGCCCGTCGCGGTCGCATCCACCGCATCGAACAGTGTTGGAAAGGCGTTGCACAAGCTGAAGCAGCGGCGACAGCCGTGACAGATGTCGAACACGCGCTCGAGCTCCTTCTCGAGCGCGGTGCCGTCGTAGAACGCAGGGTCGCGCCAGTCGAGCGGATGCCGGGTGGGAGCTTCGAGGCTCCCCTCGCGCCCTGGGTGGGCGGACT
>JASHTN010000063.1 GCA_030040525.1 Gammaproteobacteria bacterium
GTGAGCCGCACCCTGATGCGGTCGCCGGGCTTCACGGGCTTGAGGAAGCGGAGCGCGTCGATGCCGTAGTTGGCGAGCACCGGGCCGTAGGGCGGATCGACGAACAGACCCGCGGCGGCCGACACCAGCAGGTAGCCGTGCGCGACCCGCCCGCCGAACAGCGGGTTGCGTGCCGCCTCGGCCTCATCCGTGTGAGCGTAGAAGCGGTCGCCGGAAAGCTCCGCGAAGCGCTCGATGTCTGCCAGCGTCACCTCGCGCTCGGCCGAGTGAAAGGTGTCGCCGATGCGCAGCTGCCCGAAGGGCTTACGGAACGGATGCACGCCCGGGTCGAGCTCGCGCGCGCCGCTCACCCAGCGGCCGGTGGTCACGCTGATCGCATCGGGGGTCCCCTGCAGCGCCGTGCGCTGCATGTAATGCAGCACGCCGCGGATGCCGCCCATTTCCTCGCCTCCGCCCGCGCGGCCCGGCCCGCCGTGAATCAGATGCGGCAGCGGTGAGCCGTGCCCGGTGGACTCCTTGGCGCAGTGCCGGTTGATGACCACGATGCGGCCGTGGAAGGGCGCGAGTCCCAGAGTCAGCTGCGCCGCAACCTCGTCGTCGGCCGTTACGATCGAGGCGGCCAGGCTCCCGCCCCCGCGCCGTGCCAGTGAGATCGCCTCCTCGAGGCTCGCGTACGGCACCAGCGTGCACACCGGTCCGAACGCCTCCACCGAGTGCACCTCGCGGGAAGCGCCGGCATCGCGGCAGTAGAGCAGCGTCGGCGCCATGAAAGCGCCGCGCTCGGCATCCGCGCCGAGCGGGTGCAGCGTGCCGACACCGCCGTAGACGATCTCGGCTTCGCCGAGGAGCCGCGCGAGCCGCTCGTTCACCTCGCGGCGCTGGCCGAGGGAGGCAACCGGTCCCATGCGCACCTCCTTCAGCCGCGGATCGCCGACCACGACCTTGCCGAGCGCTGCGCGCAGAGCGTCGATGACCGCACTCACGGCAGTGGCAGGCACCAGCGCCTTGCGGATCGCGGTGCACTTCTGCCCGGCCTTCACGGTCATCTCGCGCACCACCTCGCGCACGAACAGCTCGAGCTCCGCAGTGCCCGCCGCCGCATCCGGCCCCAGGATCGAGGAGTTCAGCGAGTCCGTCTCGGCCGTGAAGCGCACCGAGTTGGCGGTGACGCCCCGGTGCTGCCGCAGCTGCGCCGCCGTGCTCGCCGAGCCGGTGAAGGACACCACATCCTGACAGGTGAGGTGATCGAACAGGTCGCCGACGCTGCCGCAGATCAGCTGCACCGCCCCCTCGGGCAGGATCCCGGAGGCGATGATCCGCCGGAACACCTGTGCGGCGAGATAGCAGGTCTGGGTGGCCGGCTTGACGATCGCCGGCACGCCGGCGAGCAGCGTCGGGCCGAGCTTCTCCAGCATTCCCCACACGGGAAAGTTGAAGGCGTTGATGTGCACCGCCGCGCCTTCGAGCGGCACGCAGATATGCTGGCCGACGAAGCTGCCGAGCTTCGAGAGCCCCTCCACCGCGCCCTCGACGTACACGCGCCCGTCCGGCAGCTCGCGCTTTCCCTTGCTCGCATAGACAAACAGCGTGCCGGTGCCGCCCTCGATGTCGATCCAGGAATCGCCGCGCGTGGCCCCGGTCGCATAGGACACGCCGTAGAACTCCTCCTTGTGCTCGGTGAGGTCTGCAGCCAGCGCCTTGAGAAGCGCGGCACGCTCGTGGAAGGTGAGCCGGCGGAGGTTGGGACCGCCGACCTCGCGGGCGTGGGCGAGCATCGCCCGGGTGTCGAGCCCATCGGCGTTCGCGTGTGCCACGACCTCGCCGGTGCTCGCATCGCGCAGCGCGACACCGCCGCCGCTTCCCGCCAACCACTGACCGGCGACGAAGCTCTGAAGCTGCATGTCCCTCACTCCTGCACCACCTGCCCGTCGATGCGATACGAGCGGCCGCGGAACAGCGCGATCCGCTCACCGCGCTGATTCACGACGCTGATCTCGTAGATGCCGTTGCGCCGGGTGCGCCACAGCTCGACGGCCTCCGCGGTCAGCTCATCGCCCTCGTGTGCCGCGGCGAGAAAATCGATGCTGGCCGCGGCCGCCACCGTGCTGTCGTTGTGAGAGTTGCAGGCAAAGGCGAAGGCGCTGTCGGCCAGCGCGAAGACGATGCCCCCGTGACACACCTGGTGGCCGTTCAGCATGTCCGCACGCACGCTCATGACGACGCGCGCGCTCCCCGGCCGCACCGCCACCAGGCGCATGCCGAGCCCCTGGGAAGCGCGGTCGCGCTCGAACAGGCCGTGCGCCGCCCGCTCGGCGAGGCGCTGCAGGCCGCTTGCGCCCTTGTCACTCATGGGATGCCCGCCGCCACATCGCCGGCCTCACCGGCCGGTGAACTGCGGGGTGCGCTTCTCGGCGAAGGCCCCCACCCCTTCGGCGTAGTCGGCCGTGCGGCCGAGCTCGCCCTGGTAGTCGCGCTCGACATCGAGCTGCTCGGGGAGAGTTCGTCCCCAGCTCTCGTAGATGGCTTGCTTGGTGCGCGCGAGTCCCCGGGTCGGCGCCGCAGCGAGCTGCCGTGCGAGAGCCTCGACCACCGCGCCGAGCTCCTCGTCCGCCACGCACCGCCAGATGAGTCCCCACTCGGCCGCCTGCTCGGCCGACAGCTTCTCCGCGAGCAGCGCCAGGCCGAGAGCGCGCGCCGTGCCGACCAGGCGCGGCAGAAACCACGTGCCGCCCGAATCGGGCACGAGCCCGAGCTTGGCGAACGCCTGCACGAAGCTCGCCGTGCGCGCCGCCACGACCAGGTCGCAGGCGAGCGCCAGGTTCGCGCCGGCGCCGGCGGCCACGCCATTGACCGCGGCGATGGTCGGCAGCGGCAGCGCCCGCAGCCTCAGCACCAGCGGCTTGTAATTCCTCTCGATCGACTCGCCGAGATCCGGCGCGCCGCCTCCGGGCGCGACCGCGCGATCGTTGAGATCCTGTCCGGCGCAAAAGCCGCGACCCGCTCCGGTGATCACCAGAACCCGCGCGCCGCCAGCCGTGACTCCGGCAAGCGCCGCGCGCACCTCGGCGTGCATCTCGCTGTTGAAGCTGTTGAGCCGCTCGGGCCGGTTCAGCGTGAGGCGCGCGATGCCGTCCGCCGCCTCGAACACAATGTGGTGGTAGCTCACGTCGCTTCCTTCGCCGCTCACTTGGCGTCGTAATCGAGCTCGAGCTGCGGGCTCTTCACCCGCGACTGGCATGCCAGCACGTAGCCTTCGGCCAGCTCCCAGTCCTCGAGCGCATAGTTCTGCTGCATGGCCACCTCGCCGCGGACCACCTTGGTGCGACAGGTGGAGCACACGCCGGCGCGGCACGAGAAGGGCAGCTCCACCCCGGCCCGGGCTGCAGCCTCGAGCACCGTCTCGTCGTCCATCTTCATGGTGAAGGAGCGCCGTCTGCCGTCCATGTGCACCGTCACCTCGGCCGTGCCCGCCGCCGGGGCTGACGCCCGCGGCGGTGCGCTGCGCAGCGCCGCGCCGCCGGCCGCTGCGCCCT
>JASHTN010000064.1 GCA_030040525.1 Gammaproteobacteria bacterium
CCGGGCACCGAGGAGGAGAAGATGGAGCCCTGGATGGGCGCGCTCATGGACAACCTCGAGGTGCTCACCGGCTCGCAGGAAGGCGGCAACTGGGGTCGTGCCGCCACCAACGACCTGCTGCGCAACCGCATCAAGATCCGCTCGCTGAATTTCATGCGCGGCCGCACCTTCCTCAACCGCTTCCTGATCCTCGACGAGGCACAGAACCTCACGCCGAAGCAGATGAAGGCGCTGATCACGCGTGCCGGACCCGGCACCAAGCTCGCCTGCCTGGGGAATATCGCGCAGATCGATACGCCGTATCTGACCGAGATGACCTCCGGCCTCACCTATGCCGTGAACCGCTTCCGCGGCTGGCCGCATTCGGGACATATCACACTGGTGCGCGGCGAGCGCTCGCGGCTCGCGGACTACGCCTCGGACATTCTCTAGTGTAGGCTTGGGGCCGACCATCGGGGCTCGCCTTGTAAGGTTCTGTAAAGGGCGGGGAAACTTGCCCGCCCCGCAGGCGGTCGAAGTCAGGATCATGCGCGCCGTTCTCCGTCCCGCCGCCACCGTGCTGCTGGCCGCCGTCATCTCCATGGCGCAGCTGGCCTTCGCCGCGCCGCCGGATTCGACGGCCATCGATCTGAGCCCGCCGGCGGCGGGCTCAGACCTGCCGGATCTGGGCAGCCCCGCCGAGCAGATGCTGTCGCATACCGACGAGTACCGTCTCGGCGCCATGGTGGCGCACGAGCTGCGCGAGCAGAACGCGCTGCTCGAGGACCCGGAGGTCAATGACTACATCCAGTCGGTGGGCCAGAGGCTCGCCTCCCAGAGCGCCATGGGAGGCGCGGAATTCCACTACCTCGTGGTCAACGATACGGAGGTCAATTCCTTCGCCGTGTCGGGCGGCTGGGTGTTCATCTTCACCGGCCTGATCCTCGCGGCCAATACCGAGTCGGAGCTGGCAGCCGTGATGGCGCACGAGACCGCGCACATCACCCAGCACCACATCGCGCGCGGGATGCAGGCCGAGAGCCGCCAGAGCCTGGCCGCGGCGGCGGCGATGGTGGCCGCGATCCTGCTCGGGGCGATCGGCGGCGGTCCGAGCAGCGGCAACGTGATCCAGGGTGGGATCGTCGCGGCGCAGGGGCTTGCCATCCAGGCGCAGATCAACTTCACCCGCGAGGAGGAGAAGGAGGCGGACCGCGTCGGCATCGGTTATCTCGCCGGCGCAAACTTCGATCCCTACGCCATGGCGGACATCTTCGAGACGCTGGGCCGCACCGAGGGCCTCGCCGAGACCTACATCCCGGCGATGCTGATCAATCACCCGGTGACCTCGGATCGCATCGCCGAGGCCCGCACCCGCGCCGCGCAGTTCCCGCCGCGGCACGCCCACGACTCGCAGAGCTTCGAGCTGATCCGCGAGCGCGTACGGGTGCTGACCGCCACCGGCGACGTCGACCTGGCCGCACAGTACGCACAGAAGGTCGCCCGCGGTGACACCTCGCTCGGCATCCGCTACGGCTATGGACTCGCGCTGCTGCAGAGCAATCACGCCGACGAGGCGGCGAAGATCTTCGGGCAGCTGCTGCCGCAGCACCAGAATCTGACGCTGCTGTGGGACGCCCTCGGGCAGGCGCAGGCCAAGGCCGGGCATACGAGCGAGGGGCTCGCAACCTTCGAGCACGCCGAGACCCTGTTTCCGCGCAACGTGCCGCTCACGGTGCGCCACGCCCGTGCGCTGATGGACGCCGGCCGGCCGGCGCAGGCACACCTCATACTGCTCGATTTGTTCAACATCGTGCCGCCGACACCCGACCAGATCCAGTTGACCGCGCTGGCCGCGAGCGCCGCGGGCGACCCGGGGGATGCGTACTACTACATGGGTGAGTATCAGCTCGCGAACGGTGACCCACAGCTGGCTGTACAGCAATACCAACTCGCGCTCGCCTCGCCGCGCATCAGCACGATCCAGCGGCAACGCTATCAGGCGCGGCTCGACGAGATCCGCGACTACCTCGCCAGCCTGCACAAGCCGAAGCTCGCCG
This sequence comes from Gammaproteobacteria bacterium, assembly GCA_030040525.1. Taxonomy (GTDB): domain Bacteria; phylum Pseudomonadota; class Gammaproteobacteria; order Steroidobacterales; family Steroidobacteraceae; genus 13-2-20CM-66-19. Next base: position 2,037 of record JASHTN010000064.1, read on the forward strand.
ACGAACAGCAGCAGGATCAGCGGCCTTCCCGGCGCGGCGGCGGCCAATAGTGCCGGCAACCGCAGCTGATCCGGCCGCAGCTCGCGCGGCGGGCTTGCTACAATGCCCACCGGCCTCGCCTGCACGCCATCCTATGGACTCACCGCTCAGGGTCTCGCTGCCCGTGCTCTGCTTCGTGCTGCTCGTCGGCTGCGCAGTGCAGCCGCCCGCGAAGCCCGATCCGCGCGATCCGTGGGAGCGGCTGAACCGCGTCACCTACAAGTTCAACGACAAGCTCGACAAGGCAATCGCGCGGCCGGTGTCGCGCGCTTACCGCGAGGACACGCCGCACCTGATGCAGACCGCAGTCCGCAACCTGTTTGACAACGTCGACACGACGGTCGTCATGGTGAACGACCTGCTGCAGGGACAGTTCAAGCCGTTCCTGAACGACACCGTGCGGCTGCTGGTGAACACCACCATCGGGCTCGGCGGGCTGTTCGATCCGGCCACGCACGCGGGCCTCGACAAGAACAGCCGCGATTTCGGCCAGACGCTCGGCAAGTGGGGCCTCAAGCCCGGACCGTACCTGGTGCTGCCGTTCCTCGGGCCGAGCGACGTTCGCGACGCTGTCGGCAGGGTGGCGGATACCTACGCCACGCCGCGCACCTACATCTCCAACCGCTACTGGAACTACGGCTCCTATCTGCTGAACGTGGTGGACGAGCGCTCCCGCCTGCTCGATTACGACAAGGTGCTCGACAGTGCCTATGACCCGTACGCGTTCATGCGCAACGCCTATCTGCAGAACCGCGCGTTCAAGGTGTATGGCGGCCGCTCGCCAACCGAGGAGCAGCAGGAGGACGAGCTGTTGAAGGAAGCCGGCGCGGAAGAGGAGGCGCCGGCGCCGACCTCGCAGCCGACGCCCGCGCCCAAGCAGCAGACGAGCACACCGCCCCCACCGCCGCACTGATGCGGGGCGGCGCGCGCCCCGCGCCGCATGCGGCGCTCACACCCCGCGCGTCAGCAGCTCCTCCACCTCGCTGATGCGCCCGAGCGCGAGCAATCCCTCGGGCAGCTGTGCAAAGCGCAGCGAGCGCCCCGCATGCTTCGCGGCGGCCAGCCAGTCGAGCAGCACGACGAGGCCCGCACTGTCGGCCGCGGTGACCTGCGCGCAGTCGATGCGCAGATCCTTGCGCGCAGCGCCGGCGAGCGCCGCGAGGCCGAGGCGCCGCGCGGCCCGCGCCGTGCCGAAGGTGAGCGGACCCTGTGCCGCGAAGGCGCCGTCGCCCTGCGCGAGCAGCCGGAAAGCATCGGCGCCGACGGCGCGCGCCGGCGTCCCGGCCGCCGCTGCGCCACCCGCCATCAGTGCGTCCCGCCCGAGAGCTTGCCGTTCTGATGCGCGATCGCGCTCGGGCTCTCGCCCGCCTCGAGACGCTTGATCACCGCGTCGAGGCCCTGCTGCTCGATCTGTGCGCCGAAGTCCTCGCGGTAGCTGTTGACGTAGCTGATGCCGTCGATCACCACGTCCCACGCCTTCCAGCCGTCCGGCGTCTTGTGCATGTAGTAGTTGACGGACACCACGTCGCCGCTGTCGCGCTTGACGTCGGTGCGCACCGTGGCGCGGGTCGCGCCCGGATCGACCTTGGTCGGATAGATCCTGAGCTTCTCGGCGGTGAAGCCGACCAGCGCGCTGCCGTAGTTCGTGAGCAGCGAATGGTAGAAGGCGTCGATGAAGCGCTTGCGCTGCTCGGGCGTGGCGGTGCGCCAGTACCTGCCGAGCACCAGTTGCGCGGAGAACCCGAGATCGAAGTGTGGCACCAGGTACTTATCGACCAGGGCCGAGACCCGGCTCGGGTCGCGCTGGTAGCCGGCGCGGTCCTTGTCGAGGTCCGTGAGCATGCCCTGGGCCGCCTGCTGCACCAGCTCGCTCGGT
>JASHTN010000065.1 GCA_030040525.1 Gammaproteobacteria bacterium
GGCTCAATCAGCCGGTTCAGGTGCTTCCAAGGAATGACCGCATCCATCTCCTGAAGGAAGCGCTCCCGGCGAGTGACCTTGCCTTTCTTATCCCAGGCCGCCGACGCAAATGTCGTCTGCTTCATCGTGCCTCTACCGCTGCTGTCCCCTGCACGCAGTATCGGTCAATCATGGGTACCTGTGCAGAGGTTCCCTAGACGGGCCGCTCTCGCTCTCGGGAAGCCGCGCGCGTTCGGCCCTTCTCAGTTCTTGACCCAGTGCAATGTGGCGATGCCCGCAACCGTCATGAGAAGGGAGCCGCCGAGATGCACGGCCGCCCCGGCGAATGCCCAAAGGACCCGACCCTCGCTGAGCAGCGTGACGAGCTCTGCGGAGAATGTTGAGAACGTCGTCAGTCCGCCGCAGAACCCTGTGATCACGAGCAAGCGCCACTCAGGTGCAAGCGCCGAGAATGTTGAGAAGAAGGCGACCGCGACCCCAACCACGTACCCGCCCACGAGGTTAGCCGCCAGCGTGCCGGGCGGAATGGTGGGAAAGAGGCTATTGAGCTTGAGGCCGAACCACCAGCGCAGCAGCGCGCCGAGGCTGGCCCCGACGGCAATTGCGATTATCGATTTCCACACGGGTGGCTCTCAGGCTTTCCCATATTCAGCGCGCTCGCCCAGCTCGGCCTCGATCTCGAGCAGGCGATTGTACTTTGCGATCCGCTCCGAGCGGCAGAGGGATCCGGTCTTGATCTGTCCGCCGCCCATGGCGACGGCGAAATCCGCGATGAAGCCGTCCTCAGTCTCCCCCGATCGGTGCGAGACGACGAAGCCCCACCCGGCGTCGCGGCACAGCTCGATGGCTTCCACCGTCTCGGTCACGGTGCCTATCTGATTCAGCTTGATGAGCGCCGCGTTGCAGGTCTTTTCGGCGATGGCGCGCCGGATGTAGGTCGGGTTCGTGACGAGAATGTCATCGCCGACGATCTGAATGCGCCCTCCAAGCTCCGCGGTCAACTGCTGAAAGCCCTCCCAGTCATTCTCTGCCAGTCCGTCCTCGAGTGAGACGATCGGATAGCGGTCGAGCCAGGCGCGGTACAGCGCAATCATCTCGCGGGATGACTTGTTGCCCTGTCGACTGCGGCTCAGGCTGTACGCGCCATCCTGGAAGAACGAGGATGCAGCCGGATCGAGCGCGATCGCGATGTCCTCATCAGGGCGGTAGCCTGCGCGCGTAATGGCGGCGACGATGAGCTCGCAGGCCTCCTCGTTGCTCTTCAGGGCAGGGGCGAAACCGCCCTCGTCCCCGACTCCCGTGCTCAGCCCCCTCTCGTGCAGGAGGCTCTTCAGCGCCTGGAATGTCTCCGAGCCGTAGCGGAGCGCCTCAGAGAAGCTCGGGGCGCCCTGCGGCACGATCATGAATTCTTGAAAGTCGAGGCTCGAGTCGGCGTGTTTGCCGCCGTTCATCACATTCATCATCGGCACGGGAAGCCGTCGTGCCCCAGGGCGCCCGAGATAGGCATAGAGAGGGACCCCGCGACTCTGTGCCGCAGCGCGGGCGATCGCCTGCGAAACGCCGAGGATGGCATTCGCGCCGAGCTTGCCCTTATTCGGCGTTCCATCGAGCTGGCAGAGAAGCTCATCGACGCGCGCCTGCTCGGTCCAGTCAAAGCCGTGCAGCTCGGGCCCGATGACAGCGTTGACGTTAGCGACGGCTTTGCGCGCACCCTTCCCGAGGTAACGGTGCGGATCGCCGTCGCGTAGCTCCACCGCCTCGTGCTCTCCGGTCGAGGCACCGGACGGGACGGAGGCGGCGCCGATCGTGCCGTCGTCCAATTGCGCGAAGACACGCAAGGTGGGAGTGCCGCGGGAGTCGAGGATCTCGAGGGCCCGCACCGAATGGATCTGACGGCTCAAGGGTTAGCTCCTCGCACGTGCACAGAGCGACGTTGAATGGCGGCACACGGCAGGAGTCATCAGCTTTGCAGCGATTTCGGGGGACTCCATCCCCTTACTCAGTGCGTTTAAAGTATGCGAGCGCGCGCAGATCGTCAATGCGGGTAAGGAGGCGACATGACGCGGATCATCCTCGTCCGCCACGGACACGTCGAAGGGATATCCCCAGAGCGCTTCCGCGGCCGACGCGATGTCGACCTGTCGGAGCTCGGCGCGCGCCAGGCGCGCCGCACGGCGCAACGTGTGGCGGGTGAGTGGCAGCCACGCATCGCGTACAGCAGTCCGCTCAAGCGCTGTATGCAAACCGCGGGTGCAATCGCCTCGGCGAGTGGTATATCAGTCGTGCCGCTCGAGGACCTCACCGATGTGCACTACGGAGATTGGGAGTGGCTCACTCACGAGGAGGTCCGCCTGCGGTGGCCGGATCTGCACGCGCGCTGGTTCAACGCGCCCCACCTGGTGCGATTTCCGAACGGTGAGTCTCTGCAGGATCTGACGGCACGCATGTCCAACGTCCTGCGCTTGGTACTCGAGCGGCACCGCAACGAGGCTGTGTCAGTGGTCGGGCATAGTAGCGGCAATCGAGCGCTGCTCCTCCAGACCCTCGATCAGCCCCTCTCGGCCTACTGGCGGCTGGGACAAGACCCTTGTTCGGTGAGCGAGATCGAGCTCCTCGAAGGCGGCGCCACCGTGCACCGTCTCAATGAGACGGCGCACCTGGCTGCCCTGAGCTAATGCCCGTCGCTCCGCGCCCGCGCTTCAGGGCGCGGGCTGAGCGAGTCCCCGTGGCCATGAGCGCCCACGCGTGCCACCACAGTCGCCAGCGAGGCATCCAGCCGTGCAGCGGTGCCCCGAAACGGTACGCTGCACGGTGCAGCGCCGGGAGCGCCGCATCGAGGTCTTCGCACACGCTGGTGCTCGCGAGACGCCGGACGTCCCGGTCACCGTCGCCGAGTAGTTGCGTGGCCGAATCGGCGGAAAGGACGTGTCGACCATGAAGTGACTGTAGCGCCCGTCGCCTGACCGTGGGATCGCGATCGCGGAGAAATTGCGCCAGCCACTCCCTGTCGAGCGCCGGGGCGCGACTCAGCGCGTCGACCACGGCGAGACGCACTTGCACATCCGGCGATGCAGACAGGGCTCTGAGAGAGAGCCGCGTCCTTTCGGACCCTAGCTGCCCCGCCACCGCCACCGATCGCAGCCGCCTGCGACGGTCCGCATCCGTCCGAGGGCGCATGCCGAGGACCGCGACGACCAGGAGCTCCACCGCTGGCCCGAGGCGAACCAGTGACTCCATAATGGTCTGCGCTCGCGCCCAGTCCGGATCATCCAGCGCCATCACCAGGATCCCTGCCGCGTCGGCTGCTCCCGGAGCCTTGAGGCGCGCGAGCGCGAGAGCGGCCTCGATGCGCACGCACCGCTGGGGATCATTGAGCGCTCGGCTCAGCGCGGGCAACGCCACCGCATCGACAAGTGCGTCGGGTCCGACGCATTCCCCCACGAGTCGGGCGGCCGCGGCGCGCGCATCGACGTGCGTGGGCGGCTCGGCCCCTGCGACCAGGCGGGGCTCACGCAGCGCGCTGACCAGGGGTGCAAGCGCCGACCGCCCAAACCGGCGTAGTGCCCCGGCCGCTGCGGCCCGGGCGCAGTCCTCGAACAAGCACTCGATCAGGAGCGGAATCGCATTCGGGTCTCCCAGGAGCCCAAGCGCCGCAGCGCAATAGGGATAGCGCCGGCGCTTGAGGGCGGCCAGCAACGCGTCATTGACCGCGGGGTCGCCGAAGCGACTCAGGTGCTCGGCAATGTGATTGACGAGCACGCTGTCGGCCTGCAGCGACGCCGGATCCGGCTCACGCGCGATTGAATCGCGCAGTGATCGGGTGAGGGCCCATACCGCCTCTCGCGTGCCGATCGTGGCCAGGGCATCCACCGCTAGGCAGCGCGAGTGATAGATCGACTGTGACGGACCCCTAACCAGTTTCTCGAGTGCCGGAACTGCGGCGGCTCCGAGGCGCACCACTTTGTGGAACACCAACGGGCCGTCGTGAAGGTTCTCGAGCTTCTTGACGAGTGACTCGGCTCGAGCCACCGCATACAAGTCAGTGTCGGCATGCGAGAGGACAAGCTCAGAGAGCTCTCTGGCACTCAGAGACTCTTGATCAGCTGATGTATTGGCTGCCATGACCCACCTGCCTTGTCGGTGGGCGTCCATCCCACCGGCGCTGGATGCTGCGCGGTAGGGGTCATTAGCCTTAATAGCAGTTCGAGGGGAACCCCATCCCCTGTATCGACAAATCCTAAACTAAGCCTTCACCTCAAGCGCGTCAACGTCGGCCTCAACCTGCCGGCACCACCGCGCGCACGCGCGTCTCGATGGATGAGATGGCCTCATTCGCCAGCTCGATCCGCGGCATCCCGGCTGCCACCTGCGCCGCACCCTGGCGGCGGGTCGTCGTCGCCCCTTGGATGGCGGCCTCAATTCCCGCGAGCGTCGCCTGGATCCGCCGCACCATTCGGCCTCGTGCGTCCTGCGCGCTCTTTTGCACCCGCTGCTCGAAGTCGTATCGCAGCCGCCCCGCCTGTAACTCGACGAGCTCGCGGGCTCGAGTTCGCCAGCGGCGCTGGATCACCTTCCTGGCAAGGACCCTCGGCAGAATCGCGACGAGGGTAGATGCCAAAGTCGCAAGTCCCGGGGGCTCGTACCAGAACTTGTAGTAGAAGCCGGACTCCGGACTCCAGCGCGAGTCGTCCGGCACCGCCTCGAACCGTACCGAGAACAGCTCGCTCGAGTAGCGCACCAGCTCATCCACGCTCGACTGCATTTCGGCCCAGAATCTGCCGCAGAGCTTCTCAAAAGCCGCCGAGGCCGCGACGTCCTCGCGTGCCAGCCAGCGGTCATACGCGGAGCGGATCTCGCCCTTGGTACGGTGCTCAAGCAGCGCGTCCAGCTTCCGCACCGACAACGCGGACGACTCTGCAGACCATGCGTCCACCAAGGCGCAAACCCGCTCGCGCTCCCCGATCTTGAACTGCTCGAGCGCGGGCTCGATCTCATCCTTGACGAGCGCCCGCGCACCGGAGTCCATCAGCACCTGGTAGTCGCCCAGCGCCCGCTGGAACTCACCCTGCTTCACCTCGTAGGCTGCGAGCTTGTCCTCGATCTGCCCGAGCGGCGTCGTGAGGATCTTCGCCTCGAGCTCGAGCGCAAAGCGTGCCTGCGCCACGATTCGAAGGAGGCTGCGCGCCACCGAGTGGATCCAGACCACGCGCCGCTCATCGGTCATGAACCGCTGCAGTGCCCGCTCAAAATCCGGGAAACCGCTCTCGCGGGAGCTTTCCCCGTTGGCGAGCTTGCTGTCGAGCGCAAGCCGTGCCGATACGGCGAAGATCGGCACCTCCGTCTTGAGCGCCGAGCGGATGGTTCCCTCGGCGAATCTTACGGCCTCCGCCAACTCATCCGTCCGGACGTAGTCGATCTTATTCAGGAGGCAGAACACCTTGCCGGCGTACTGGCGGATGCTGCCGAGGAACTCGAGCTCCGCGTGGCTCAGCGGCTGATCGACCGAGGCGATGAGCAGCACGGCATCGGCCTGTGGCAGGTATTGTTGGGTGACATCGGTGTTATGTTGGTAAACCGAACCGATGCCAGGCGTGTCGATGAGTTGTACCCCGTCCGCCAGCCACGCCGACGGGTGCTGGATGATGACCTGGCGGACTCCCTTGGCATTCTTCGGGTTGCCACGTTCGGTAACGAAGTCCCCCAGGGCTTCGAGCGAGAGCTCCTCAGTGCGACCGTCGAGGAACTCCACGCGCGCCTGGGCGACAGTACCTGACCGAATCAGAGTGACCACGGAGGTGAGCGGGATCACGCCGACCGGAAGCAGCCGATCCCCGAGAAGACCGTTGATGACGCTGCTCTTGCCGCGCTTGAACTGACCCGCGACGACGAGGTTGAAGGACTGATCGGCCAGCTTTCGGTCGAGCCACGCGACGGCCTCGCCATCGATTCCTCGAAGCGCGGCAGCGTCGCGCAGCGCCTGCGCAAGCTGCGCTCGCATCGAACTGGCGCTGGAGCTGGGCTCCAGCGCCGAATCGCAACGCATACGACACCCTCACGCGCCCAATCATCGGGCCGCGTCGATGACGACACGACGTAGGAGTCATCAGCTCGAGGGCGGTTCGCGGGGGACTCCATCCCCATCGCTCGGATATTTTGTGAGGCTAGCGAAGCATAAGGAGCGGGTCAAACGTCAGGCGACAAGGTAAAGGCTGACTATCTATCGACGATCACTCGGCCGCCGTCCGAAATGTTGCGTCGCCCCAGCCCATTGACTACGCTACCCCTGCACGGAGATGGCTTCCTCCTAGAACCGCCTTTGGGCTGATGACGCCTACCTCACTCGTCGGAGCAGGACGAGGGGGCGGGTGTCGAAGACTGCCACCCATTCCCACTGCCCGGTCCGCGATTGAGCTGCGACCTCTTCACATTCGGAGGCAGCAGTGGCGAGCACTGAGTGGTTCGGGGATCCGCCGGGCGGCTAGGCACCGGGAATGCCATACCGGATCCTCGCCAATCTTCTGCAGGTCCTCGCCGTCCTGCTGCTCTCTCCGCTCGCCGCCGGAGTGCTCAATCGGCTGAAGGAGATCGTGCAGTCCAAGCGCGGTCCGAGCATCTTCCAGCCCTACCGCGATCTCTGGAAGTTGTTTCATAAGGACCAGGTGCTCTCGGAGCGCAGTTCCTGGGTGTTCCGCGCCACCCCTTATGTGGTCTTCATCACTCCGATATTCGTCACGCTCCTGATCCCGGTACTGACCGCCCATCCGCTGTTCCTCGCCTTCATGGCCGACATGGTCGGCGCCGGCTTTGTGCTGGCGCTCGGAGGCTTTTTTGCCGCGCTTGGCGCCGTAGATACCGCAAACCCCTACGGGCCGATGGGAGCGAGCCGAACGAGGATGGTGGGTTTCCTCGCCGAGCCTGTGTTCGTAATCGTGTTCTTCACCGTCTCGTTCGTCGCCGGCTCGACGATTCCCTACATCGTGCAGAAGCACTGGATCGCCTCTCCCGCCTCCTTCCTCGAGCCCTCGCACGTGCTGCTGCTCGCCGCATTCTTCATGCTGATTCTGGCAGAGACGGGGCGAATACCGGTCGACAGCGCGAGCGGACACTTCGAGCTCGCCATGATCGAGGAGTCGAAGTCTCTCGAATATTCGGGCTCCGGGGCTGCGCTCATGAAATGGGGTGGGTACATGAAGCTGCTGGTGCTCATGTGCGTGTACCTCAATGTCCTCGTGACCCCTTGGGGGCTCGCCACCGAGCAGCGGCTAGCGCAGGTGCTGGTGGCAATCCCGCTGGTGGCGGCCAAGGTCCTGCTCTTTCTGCTCGCGCTCGTCGTCGTCGAGTCCTCGCTCGCGAAGCTGCGGCTGTTTCGCATCAGCGAGTTCCTCGGTGCCGCCTTCATCACCTGCGTGGCGGCCATGGTCTCACGGCTGTTCACCGCCTAGCGGCACCCCCACATGACCGACCCGCCCTTCACCGCCGCTCTCGATGCCCTGAACGCGCTCGCCTGCGGCCTCTTCCTGCTGGCGGCATTCGCCATCGTCGCAACGCGGCAGACGCGCGGCTGCCTGTTGCTCTTCATCGGACAGTCGCTGCTGCTCGCGGCCTCCGCATTTGTACTCGGCGTGAAGTACCAGTCGCTGCATCTCGTGGCGGTGGGCGCAGTCAACCTCGTCTCCAAGCCGATCGTCATCCCCTGGATCCTGCGGCGCACGCTGTCCGCGGAGGTTTATGCGCGGCGTGAGATCGACCAGGTCCTCAATATTCCCATCTCGCTCCTCATCGCCTTGATCCTGGCCGTCCTCGCATACTTCCTGACCCTTCCGATGCTCAGCGCCGTGGCGCCTCAGTTCCGGAGCGCCAACGTTCCCATCGGTTTCGCAGGCCTCCTGCTCGGCGCGTATACGCTCACCGTCCGTCGCGAGGCGGTACCGATGCTGATCGGCATCCTCGCGATGGAAAATGGTGCGTTCTTCGCGGGCATCGCCCTGTCGCGCGACCTGCCCTTCATCGTGGAGCTCGCGATCGCCTCCGACGGCCTCGTGCTGGTCTTCGTCACCGGAGTGCTGGTGCGTGCGATTCAGCGGCACATCGGCTCGACCCGGGTCGGCGAGCTCGTCTCACTTCGCGAGGAGTCGCCCGCGCCGGGCGCTGGCGCCGAAGAGACTCCATGACGCTCCCCCTGCTCTTGCTCTTGCCGTTGATCGCCGCGGGGATGTGCGGCCTTCCGCGGGTGCGCGCGCTCGCGCCCGCCGTTACGGTGGCGAGCTGCACGGCGGTGCTCGTTCTCGCCTCTGAGACGGCGCTGCACGTCGTCGCGGCCGCCGCTCCTGTCACGTTCCGCGGGTGGCTGGCCGTCGACGGCCTCGGCGCCCTGATCGTCTGGCTCGTGTCGCTCGTCGGGACGACGGCGGCGGTGTACTCCTGGGGGTACATGAGAAGGACCGGCTCTCACCATCTCGCGCGCCTGCGCCTCTACTACGCGAATTACAACCTCTTCGTCTTCGCGATGCTGGCGATCCCGATGGTCGTCGAGCCGACGCTGGTGTGGATCTTCGTCGAGCTGACGACCCTCACCTCGGCGCTCCTCGTCAGTTTTGAGAACACGCAGGCGGCACTCGAGGCGGCCTGGAAGTACGTGGCGCTGTCCTTGATGGGCGCCGCGATCGCGCTGCTGGGGTTCCTCGTGCTCTTTGCCGCGCTGCAGGCGGCGGGCGGCGAACCCTACACCTGGGAGGGACTCACGAGGGCAGCCCCCCGCATGCCTCCGGTGCTGCTGAAGACCGCCTTTGCCCTGATCCTCGCAGGCCTCGGCACGAAAGTCGGGCTCGTTCCGCTGCACACTTGGCTCCCCGACGCGCACAGCCAGGCGCCTTCGCCGGTGTGCGCGCTGCTCTCGGGCATCGAGACGACGAGCGTCCTCTACGTGATCCTGCGGTTGTTGCCCGTGCTCGACGCCTCATCTTTCTCCGGCGTGCGCGACGGCGTGGTGATTTTCGGGCTGATCTCCGTGGGCGTGGCCGCGTTCCTGCTGCTTCAGGTCCGCGACTACAAACGGCTCTTCGCCTTCTCCACGGTCGAGCACATGGGGATCATCCTGGTCGCGGCGGGCCTCGCCGGCGAGGCCGCGCACTACGGGGCCATGTACCAGATCCTGAGCCATACCGTCACCAAGTCGTTCTGCTTCTTTGCCGCCGGCGCTGCGGTACTGACCGTCACCACACGAGATATTCAAGCCGTGCGGGGCTTGCTGCGCATCTCGCCCGCCACGGCGGCGAGTCTTCTCCTCGGAGGACTGGCGATCGCCGGTGCTCCACCGCTTTCCGTCTTTGTGAGCGAGTTCCTCATCCTCAAGGCAGGCCTCGCCGAGGGGCGTTATGTCGTCGTGGGTCTCCTCACCTTGTTCATCGCCATCGCATTCTTCGGCGTACTCCTCCATATCAATCGCATGGTGTTCGGGCGGCCCGCGGAGGCTGCGCCCTCAGTCGAAGCTCAATCGCCCGCGGGCGCGCCGGCACATAGCGCCGTAGGGGCCGGCGGCCTGCCGGGCACTTGCAGCGTGATCCTGCTCCTGGGTGGCGCACTGGTTTTGCTCCTTGGGGTGTGCCTGCCAGGCCCGCTGCACGAGCTTCTGCGCCTGGCCGCGCACGAATTGCAGCGTTAATCCATGGAAACACTAACCGCCACTGCTCGCGTACCGGAAGAATACTCCGGGCACATCGCCGTGCTGCAGGAGGGCGAGCGCTCGCGCTGCGAGATTCGTGCTCGGCCGGGGAAGCTCCTGGAGCTGTGCCGCTGGGTGCGTAAACGGGGCTTTGTATTCGTCGGTCTGATCGTCGAGCAGGAGCCCGAGCAGTGGATTCTTCGATACGTCTTCTATCCGAGCGGGCGGGGTAGTGACGAGGGCGAGCCCTCGTGGCTGCATGTGATCAGCAGTCAACCGCTCGCGCAGACCACCTTCCCCAGCACACTCGAGGTCATCCCGGGAATCGATTGGCATGAGCGCGAGGCCGAGGATCTCTTCGACCTCAAGTTCGAGGGGCATCCCAAGCTCGGGGACTTCGTCCTGCATGATGATGCCTGGCAGGAGGGACTCGCCCCGATGCGCAAGGGGTTCGACGCCCGCAGGCCCGTCGGTCATCGGACCGCGGACCCCAACTGGCGGCCGCAGCGTATCGTGCACGCGGCCGGTGCCTTCGCCATGCCGATCGGGCCCATTTTTAGCGGCGTCGCCGAGTCCGCGCACTTCATCCTCGAGACGGTGGGCGAGGACGTCATCCGGGCCCTGCCGCGCTTTTTCTACAAGCACCGGGCGGTGGAGAAGATCGCCGAGGGGCGCTGGCCCGAGGAGGTCCTGCTGCTCGCCGAGCGCTTCAATGGGATCAGCGCGTTTGCCCACGGGCTCGCCTGTGCACAGGCACTGGAAGCGATCGGAGACATCGAAGTCCCGGCGCGGGCGCGCGCGCTTCGCGCCTGGCTCGCCGAGCTCGAGCGCCTGCGCCATCACGTCGGACTGATTCACGACATCTGCGAGTCCACCGCCCTTACCGTGGCGGCGAGTCAGGCCGCCATCCTGGAAGAGGACCTGCTGCGGTTGTGCGGAGCCTTGACCGGCCACCGGTATCTCTTTGGACTCATCGCCTGCGGAGGGCTGAGCCGCGACTTCAAGGAGGCGGAGCTCAAGGCAGCTGCCGAACGAACGCGCGATATCCTCGGGAGGCTCACCCGCCTCGAATCAAACCTGATCCGCACCGGGAGTTTCCTCGATCGACTCGAGGAAGTGGGGATCGTGACGGACAAGGAAGCCCGGGCCTACGGACTCGTGGGCCCGATCGCGCGCGCTTCCGGGCTCGCCCGCGATCTGCGGCGCCTGCAGCCATATCTCACCTACGCGCAATACACGTTCGATGTGCCGACGGAGAGCGAGGGCGACGGGTACGCGCGGCTGCGGGTGCTCTTTGCCGAGGCGCGTGCCGCAGCTGGCATCATTGGCCAAGCGCTCACAGGCTTACCCGAAGGGTCCGTGCGGACGGTGCACGTGCCGATGGGTGCTGGTGCCGCACTCGGTTGGGCCGAGGCGCCACTCGGCGCGGCGTTTCACTGGGTCCGATTGGATGATGAAGGGCGCGTGAGCCGCTATCGGATCATCCCGCCGTCATTCGTCAACTGGCACGCTTTTTATCTCGCGGCGGAGGCCTTCGCGTTTCAGGATTTCCCGATCATCCTCGCCAGCTTTGGGCTTTCGGTCTCGGAGAACGATCGCTAGGGGCAGTCATGGCCAATTGGGTTTATAGCGGACTGCGCATCGGTGTGAAGAGCACCCACTACCCGCGGGTGCCGGAGAACACACCCGGAGTCACCCCGGGGCTCCCCATGGGCCGCCCGCTCCGGAGCGGCGAGGTCGGTGAAGTCGTCGACCGCTGTCCCACCGGCGCACTCAAGCGCACCGCGCACCGCATCGTGGTCGACCCCCGTCATTGCGTTCACTGCTTTCAATGTGTGCGCGGCACCCCCGATCCGCTGCGCTGGCAGGAAGGCTACGAGTGGGCCCGCCGGGCGCCTTCCGGCAACCATTCGGCGTCCTCGACCCTCGGGGAGTCGCTCGGCGCGCCGTTCGCGCGCTCGCTGCACGTGCGGGTCGTCGATGCCGGCGACTGCGGCGCCTGCCTTCGCGAGGTGAAGCAGCTCAGCAACCCTTACTACAACCTCCACCGGTTGGGCTTCTTCATCACTCCGACCCCGCGGCAGGCCGATGTGCTACTGGTCGTCGGGCCGGGAAGCGATCAGATGCGCTCGGCTCTCGAGAAGGCGTACGCCGCGATGCCTGCGCCGCGCCGAGTGCTCGCGGTGGGAGCTTGCGCGCTCACCGGAGGAGTATTCGGGCCGAGCTTCATGTGCAGTGATGGCGTCGGGTCAATCGTACCCGTCGATGTGGAGGTGCCCGGCCATCCGCCACCCCCGTTGGCCATTCTCCACGGGCTGCTCCTGATTGCCGGACGAGCGCAGGAAATGCCCAGCGGGGAGATGCGCCCGTGATCGAGGGTGCGGCGATTGCCGTCCTGTTCGCTCTCTGCGCCGCCGGCGCGCTGGCGGCGCTTGCCACGCCGCAGAGACACAACCCCGCATTGCTGGCCATCATAGGCACCGCTGCGGCTCTGGCGGCGTGTGTCGCGGGCGGCCACGCGCTCTTCGCCACCCAGCCCTTCTCGGTGGACCTTTGGGCGCTTCCCACCGGAGGTGTCGTCCGCATCGGTCTCGATCGGCTGTCGGGCCTCTTCCTCCTCGTCGTCGGGGGAATCTTTGCACCGACTTCCGTTTTCTCGGTCGGCTACCTGCGGCGCTATCTCGGACACTACAGCCTGCGCACGTTCAGCGTCCTCTACCTCGGCCTGCTGGCCTCAATCGCCGCCGTCATCGTGGCGCGCGATGTGTTTACGTTCCTCTTGACCTGGGAGCTCATGTCCATCACGAGCTACCTGCTCGTGAATTTTGAGTACGAGCGCGAGGAGAATGTCCGCGCCGGGTACCTGATGCTGGCGATGGGTGAAGGCGGCACACTCGCGGCGGCCCTGGCGCTCCTGCTGCTCGCGAATGCAGCGGGAGCCTTGGATTTCCTGGCGCTCAAGACTGCAGCGGTGAATCTCTCCCCGGCGCTGCGCTGGAGCGTGTTCCTCCTCTCCTTCTTCGGGTTCGGCGTCAAGGCTGGCCTCGTGCCGTTCAATTCCTGGCTGCCGCGGGCCCATCCGGTGGCGCCCGCGAACGTCTCGGCGATCCTCTCGGGCGTCATCTTGAATCTCGGCATCTACGGCATCGTGCGGGTCAATCTCGATCTGCTCCCGCCGAGCGTGTTCGGCACGGGCGTTGTAACGCTGGTGATCGGCACCGTGTCCGCGT
>JASHTN010000066.1 GCA_030040525.1 Gammaproteobacteria bacterium
GTGGTCGCCTCCGCGTAACCTTCAGACTGCACGGTGACCGACCACGCCCCGGGCGGCAGATCGCCGAAGGAATACACGCCGTCACTTGCGGAGATAGTGGCGCGGACGCCGCCGCCATCGGCCCGCACCGCCGTCACGGTGGCGTGGGCGACCGGGGCTTTGGCGGCGTTGCTGACGATGCCGACGATGGCTCCCGCCGCAGGCGCGCCCGCCCGGACTGCGGGCCCCGCGAGGCCCGCCGCGAGTAGACCGAAGACGAGCGCTGAGCGCCAGGAGCGGGTGAACATCGGCGTCTCCCTTGCGGAAAGCGGCGCGCACCGCGCACCAGACCCCCCATCGTAGGGCCGCCGGGAACCGGCAGTAGACCAAACTCCGTTAAGAAAACGCCCCGGGCGCGCTCAGCTGCGGTGGGGGCGAGCACCGCGGGTGAGCCGGGTGTTAGGAATTCGCGCCGCGCCCCGCAGCGCGCGCCGCTCAACGGCTGTCGTGGCTCCAGGGCAGCGGATCGCTGGCGGGAAAGGTCGCGGCCAGCTCCGCATCGAGCTCGGCATCGCTGTGCGCCTGGGTGTGCGCCTCGGGCAGCGCCTCGCCGCTGGCGACGGCCGCGGCCTCGGGCGGCACGATCTTGCCCGGGTTCATGATGTCGTGCGGGTCGAGCGCGCGCTTCAGCGTGCGCATTACCTCGACCGCGACGGCGCCGTGCTCGGCCTCGAGGTACTGCATCTTGCCGCTGCCGACGCCGTGCTCGCCGGTGCTCGTACCGCCCATCGCGATGGCGCGCCTCACCAGGCGGTCGTTGAGCCGCTCGGCCTCGGCAATCTCTTCGGGCCGGGTGCGATCCAGCAGAAAGATCAGGTGGAAATTGCCGTCACCCACGTGGCCCACGAGTGAGGCCTTGAGATAGCTGGCGGCGAGATCGGCCTTGGTCTCGAGAATGCAGTCCGCGAGGCGCGAGATCGGCACGCACACGTCGGTGGTCCAGGCCTGCGCGCCCGGCCGCAGCGCGAGGGCCGCAAAGTAGGCGTCGTGGCGCGCCTTCCACAGCCGGTTGCGCTCCTCCTCCCGGTCCGCCCAGCGGAAATGATGGCCGCCGGCATCCGCCGCCAGCGCCTGCACCATCTCGGCCTGTTCGCGCACCGCCGCCGCGGTGCCGTGGAACTCGAGCAGCAGCGTCGGGCGCTCCGGATAGGAGAGCTGCGAATAGCGGTTGACCGCGCCCATCTGCACCTCATCGAGCAGCTCGATGCGCGCGACGGGAATCCCGGTCTGGATGGTTGCGATGACGGTGTTGACCGCGGCCGCGATGCTCTCGAACGAGCAGACCGCGGCGGCCATCGACTCCGGCAGCCCGTAGAGCCGCACCGTCACCTCGGTGATCACGCCGAGCGTGCCCTCGGAGCCGACGAACAGCCGCGTCAGGTCGTAGCCGGCGGAGGACTTGCGCGCGCGGCTGCCGGTGTGCGCGATGCGCCCGTCCGGCAGCACCACGGTGAGCGCGAGCACGTTCTCGCGCATGGTGCCGTAACGCACCGCATTGGTGCCCGAGGCGCGCGTCGCCGCCATGCCGCCGATCGAGGCATCGGCGCCGGGGTCGATGGGGAAGAACAGCCCGGTATCGCGCAGGTAGGCGTTGAGCTTGCCGCGGGTCACCCCCGGCTGCACGACCGCGTCCAGGTCCGCGACGTTGACCTGCAGTATCTGGTCCATGCGCGAGAGGTCGACGCACACCCCGCCGCGCAGCGCCATCACGTGCCCCTCGAGGCTCGTGCCGGCGCCGTACGGCACGACCGGCGTGCGGTACGCCGCGCAGGTGCGCACGATCGCCGCCACCTCCGCGGTCGTCTGCGGAAACGCCACCGCGTCCGGCGCGTGGGGCGTGTGCCAGGTGAGATCGCGGCCGTGCGCCTCGCGGACCGCGGCATGCAGCGTCAGGCGCTCACCGAGCAGTCCCTGCAGGACGCCGATGGCGGCCGTGTGCTCCGCAGGGTGCGTCGCGGCGCTCATGCGGGCGTACCGATCAGCCGCACTTCACGCTGCGGCGGCGGCATGACGACGCCGCCGGCGCGCAGCGACTCGAGCAGCGCCGCGCAGATCTCGCCGCTCGCGGCGACCTGGTCCTGCACGGCCACCCACGGCCGCACCGCAAGTCCCACCGAGGAGTCGCCGAACTTGACCGGCTGCACCACGGCAGCAGGCTCCTTCAACACCCGCGGGTTCGCCGCGAGCACCTGCTGGATGAGCGCCAGCGGCGTCTTGAGGTCGGTGTCGTAGGCCACGCCCACCGTCACGTCGAGCTGGCGGATGCGCCCGTAGTTGTGGAGGATCTCGCCGACGATCTTGCGGTTGGGAATCACGACGCGCGACTGATCGACGTGCGCGAGAGTGGTGCTGAAGAGCGTCACGCTCTGCACCGTGCCCTCCACGCCCGCGATGGCGATGTACTCGCCCACCCTGAAGGGCTTTGCGAAGATGATCGACAGCCCGGCAACGAGGTTGCCGAGCACCCCCTGCGTGGCGAGCGCCACCCCCGCGCCGACCACGGACAGGCCCGCGATCAACGGCAGGAGCTCCACCCCGAGGTTCTGCAGCGCCAGGATGGCGAACAGCAGCACGCACAGCGCCCAAACGACCCGGCTCAGCAGCAGCCGCACCGGCGGCTCGAGCTCGCGCCGCGCGAGCACGCCGGCAAACCAGCGGCTCAGGTAGCGGCCGACGATGAAGCCGGCGATGACAAACAGCAGTGCGGTCAGCAGCCGCGGGCCGAAGCGGATCGCGAGGTCGATGAGCGTGTCGGTGGTGCGGCCGAGCGTCGCGACCTGGTCGTTCATGGGCGCGCCCTCCTCTGCGGATGATGCGCCATTCTACGGCTAGGGCGTGTGCTTGCGGTGCTTGAAGAAGGCGGCGACGCGCTTGTAGGCGTCCGGCGCCAGGCCCTCATTCTTGAACAGTGCCAGGGCATGCGCCTCGCGCAGCGGCAGGCCGTCGCTCGCCACCAGGGCACGCTTGTTCACCTGGTTGGCGAACCAGGAGTTGGCGAGAATGTCGGCGGCCAGCGCCGCGAGTCCTGCCTCGAACTCGGCGTCCGCAAAGCAGAAATTCGCGAGGTGCATATCGTGCGCCTCACGGCCCGAGTAGCTGCGGCAGCTGTACATCATCTCGCTCGCCTTGGAGGTGCCGACCCGGTGCGGCAGCCGCAGGCTGAGCCCCCAGATCGGCGTAAGGCCCCAGCGTGCGTAGGCATCGCAGAAGCTCGCGGACTCCGCTGTCACGATCAGGTCCGCGGCCAGCGCTACTTCCAGCGCCCCGGTATGACAATGCCCCTGCACCGCCGAGATGACCGGCTGCGGCAGATCGGCGATCTTGTCGATCACCTCGACGAAGTGATGCGGCTTGGCGTGCGCCTTGACCTGGCTCAGCACCTCGGTCATGTCGTGGCCGGAGGAGAAGTTGCCGCCCGCGCCGCGCAGGATCACGAGCCCAACCGTCTTGCTCTCGCGCGCGATCACGTCGACGTGGTCCTCGAGCTTCTCGACCAGCTCCTTCGACAGCGCGTTGAGCTTCTCGGGGCGGTTGAGCGTCAGGATTGCGGCTCCGCCCTTGTTCTCCCGCAACACCAGCTCGTTCATCTGAAAGTCGCTCCCGGAAGATTCCACCAACCCCCGCCGAGCGCCTGGAAGAGCGCGGCGGTATCCGCGTAACGATTGGCCT
>JASHTN010000067.1 GCA_030040525.1 Gammaproteobacteria bacterium
CGCGGCGACCCGCGCGGGTCCGGGGAAGTAGTCCCATTCGAAGGCATGGGGGTAGGGGATGTCCCAGCCGGTCACGCGCCGCACGGGCGCTTCGAGCCTCCAGAAGCACTGCTCCTGAACGGTGGCGACGAGCTCCGCCCCGTAGCCCGCGAAGCCGGTGGCCTCGTGCACCACGACGCAGCGGCCGGTCCGGCTCACCGAGCTGCAGGTCGTGTCGACATCGAGCGGCGCCATGGTGCGGACATCGACGATCTCGGCGTCGACCCCGGCGAGCCGCACCGCCGCCTGCGCAACGTGCACCATCGTGCCGTAGGTGAGTATCGTCAGATCCTTCCCCGGGCGCACCACTTCCGCACGCCCGAGCGGCACGGTGTAGTGGCCCTCGGGCACTTCGCCGAGCGGGTGCGCGCTCCACGGCACCGCGGGCTTGTGCGGATCGCCGTCGAACGGCCCGTTGTAGATGCGCTTCGGCTCGAAGAACACCACCGGATCGTCGCCCTCGATCGAGCTGATCAGCAGCCCCTTGGCATCGTAGGGATTCGACGGCATCACCACCTTGATGCCCGAGACGTGCGTGAAGATCGCCTCCGGGCTCTGGGAATGGGTCTGCCCGCCGCGGATACCGCCACCGCAGGGCGTGCGGATGGTCACCGGCGCGGCGAAGTCGCCCGCCGAGCGGTAGCGCAGCCGCGCCAGCTCGCTCACCACCTGATCGAATCCCGGGTAGATGTAGTCGGCAAACTGGATCTCGGCGACCGGCTTGAGTCCGTTCACTCCCATGCCGATGGCGGTCGCGATGATGCCGCCCTCGGCGATCGGCGTGTCGAGCACGCGGTGCTCGCCGTATTTCCTCTGCAGTCCGTCGGTGACACGGAACACGCCGCCGAAGTAGCCGACATCCTCGCCGAGCACGACCACGCGCGGATCGCGCGCGAGCATCACGTCCATGGCCGAGTTCAGCGCCTGCACCATGTTCATGCGCGCCATGAACTCAGCCCTTGCGCGCGAGCGGCGGGGTGCCGTCCCGGGCGGCCGGCGGTGTGGCGTCCTGCGCGGCCGCCGACTGCGCGGCGCGCAGTGCGCGGAATTCCTCGCGCTCGCGCACGAGGTTCGGCGGCATTTCCTTGAGCACGTCCTCGAACATGGTCATGGGGTCGAGCGTCGGGCCGCTGGTGAGCGTGCCGTAGGACTCGGCTTCCTTCCAGCAGGCGGTGACGTGCGCGTCCAGCTCCTTTTCCAAGCGCGCGTGCCGCTCCTCCGACCACTCCCCGAGCGCGATCAGATGCTGTTTCAGCCGCACGACCGGATCGCCCAGCGGCCAGGCGCGCCACTCCTCCTTGGGACGGTAGCGCGACGGGTCGTCGCTGGTGGAGTGCGCGCCCGCGCGGTAGGTCACGAGCTCGATGAGGGTCGCGCCACCGCTCTGACGGGCGCGTTGCGCCGCCCACCGGGTCACGGCGTACACGGCGAGAAAGTCGTTGCCGTCGACCCGGATCCCCGGAATGCCGTAGCCCGGTCCGCGCTGCGCGAAGGTCCGGTGCTCGCCACCGGCAAATCCCTGGAAGGTCGAGATCGCCCACTGATTGTTGACCAGGTTGAGGATCACCGGCGCCTGGTACACGGCGGCGAAAGTCATGGCGTAGTGAAAGTCGGCCTCGGCGCTCGAGCCCTCGCCGATCCAGCTGGCGGCGATCCGGTCCTCGCCCTTGATGGCCGCGGCCATCGCCCAGCCGACGGCCTGCGGGAACTGCGTGGCGAGATTGCCCGAAATCGAGAAGATGTTGCCCTTGCCCCAGTGATACATGATGGGCATCTGCCGGCCCTTGCACATGTCGCGGGTGTTGGACAGACACTGACACATGAGCTCGACGAGGCTGCGGCCGCGCACCACGTGCAGTCCCTGCTGGCGGTAGGACGGAAACAGCATGTCGCCGGGCTGCAGCGCCATCCCGCCGGCCACTGCAATCGCCTCCTCACCGGTCGACTTGATGTAGAAGGAGATGCGTCCCTGACGCTGAATCTTCTGCATGCGGTCGTCGAACAGCCGCGTGAGCAGCATGTGGCGCAGGCCGACCTGCAGCTCCTCGGCATCCAGGTGCGGATCCCACGGACCGACCGCGCGGTGATCCTCGTCCAGCACGCGCACCATCTGCAGCGCAAGATCCTCGATGTCGCGTGCCGCGGCCGTGACATCCGGGCGTTTGACCGCGCCGGCCGGCGAGATCTGCACGTAGCTGAAATCGGGCTCCTGCCCGGGCCTGGCGGGCGGGGCGGGAACGTGCAAGCGCGACCGTTGCGTCATGTGGCGAGCCTGGCGGACGGGCCCTTGTTGCGGGGTTGGCCGGAGCGGTTGAGGATTGTAATCGCCCGCCCCCGGTAACACTACGACCGGGGGACATAAGCTTCAGGAGGCAGCCCGGCGGCATTAAAAGCAGTCAAAAGGCAGCGACCACGGACGCTGCCGCGCCCGGATGGTAACGAGCGCTGATACTTGCTTTAGGGTAGCTGTGCTATAGAGTGACCGTGGTCGGGCCCTGCGGCGGGGACACAGTGCACAACAACCATCAGCGACCGCGCCGGACACGCAGCGGCAACCTCCTGCTGTTCACGCGGAACTTCTTCCGGCACCCGCGCATGCTCGGGTCGATCGTGCCGAGCTCGCGCTTCCTGATCAAGCAGCTGCTCGAGCCGATCGACTGGTCACGTGCGCGGGTCATCGTCGAATACGGTCCCGGCGTCGGCAGCATCACCGCCGAGGTGCTCGACCGCATGCACGCGGACACGATGCTGATCGCGATCGAGACCAACCCCGACTTCGTCAACTACCTGCGCCAGACCTTCACCGACCCGCGGCTGCGCGTGGTGGAAGCCTCCGCGGTCGCGGTCGACGAAATCCTGCGGCGCTTCGGTCACGAGCGCGCGAGCTACATCATCTCCGGGATCCCCTTCAGCACCATCGCCGCGCCGCTGCGCGAGCGCATCCTGCGCAAGACCTGCGCGGTGCTCGAGCCGGGTGGCGCGTTCCTCGTCTACCAGTTCTCGACGCGCGTGCTGCAGGATCTGAAGCGCATCTTCGGCTACGTCGGACGCAAGTTCGAGCCGCTGAACGTGCTGCCGGCGCACCTGTTCTTCTGCCAGGCCCAGGCCGCCTAGCAGGCCGCGAAAGTCACGCCTTTCGCGGCCGGCAACGAAGCCGATTCCGGAAAATCGCCGCAGGCGATTTTCCCGATTAACTAGCGGCCACGCAGCGTGCGCAGCAGCTCGTCGCCGAAGTAGCCCGGCGGGATCGTGCCCTGCTTCATGAACTCGAGGTGGAAGCGCTGCGCCGAGTAGCGCGAGCCGAGCTCGAGCTGCGCGCGTTTGCGGAGCGCGAGAATCTGCTCCTTGCCGAGGCGGTAGGTGATCGCCTGGGTCGGCCAGCGCGCGTAGCGCGTCACGGCTGCGCGCGCCGCGCTGCAGCTCAACTGCTTGACGTCGAGCTTGAGCGCCGCGGCGTCCTGACACGAGCCGGGCAGGAAGTCGACCGTCTGGGAGAACAGCGTCACCGCATCGTCGAAGCGCAGCCTGCCCGTGTGAATGCCGGTGTCGATCCGCACCCGCACGTCACGCAGCAGCTTGCCGCGCAGCTCGTAGAGCCGCTCCTCGGGCGTGTAGAAGCCCTGCGGCGCGCCCGGCTGCGGCTCGGCCAGCAGCGCCTCGGCGTACAGCGCCCAGCCCTCGGCCGCCATCGAGTCCTGCCACATCGAGGAGGAATCCTCGACCGCGCCGGGCGTCAGCCAGCGCAGCGGCGAGATCGCGGCGCGGTACTCGGTCATCACCCGGTAATGCCAGTCGTGGCCGGGGAAGCCCTCGTGAGCGGCGAGATCGGGCATGGCGGCGTAGCTGTGCTCCTCGCGCAGCGCGACCGGATTGTCAGCGGTCGGCGTGACGTAGAAGCGCCCCACGCCTGATCTCTTGAAGGGCGGCGCCGGGTAGTACGCCGCTCCCTCGATCGAGGCGCGCAGCGGCGGGGGCGTCACGGCGACCTCCAGGCGATAGTCCGCCGGCACGGCGAACAAGCCGGTGCGGCGCGCGTACTCGACCAGGCGCTCACCCGTCCGGCGGTAACCCTCGATCATCTCCGCATCGGTGCGCGGCGCGTCGCGGCTCACCTGCTCGAACACCGCGCGCACCGCCCCGGGCCCAGCGGCCGGCACCGTCCACCCGTGGCTGGCGGCGATCTGCCGGGCGAGCGACTCCATCGCCGCGCGCGTGCCCTCGACTACCGGCCAGGACTGGGTGAAGAGCTCCGCCGCGCTGGTATTCAGCCGCAGGTTGTGCTGCAGGGCCCAGTCGTAGTCGGCCTCGCCGAACGCAAAGCGGTCGGCGCTGTACGCGGATCTCGGTCGCGGCGGATCGGTGCTCACGAAGAAAGTCGCGGCGACGAAATCCCGCAGCCGCCGGTAGGCAGCCGCGGCATCGTCGCCGGCGCTCTTGAGGTCGTTGAGCAGCGCCTCGCGCTGCACGGAGATGACGTCGCTCGAAGCGATCTGCTGCAGCGTGCCCGAGAAATAGTCGGCGTCGGCCGCGGTGCTCTCGAGCCCGAACTCCTCGAGCACGCGCCAGTCGGGTGGGTTGTGAGCGGCGATGCCGGCCTGCAGCTGTCCCTGCGCGATGGCGAGATACGCCGGCACCGCGCGGGTACGGGCGATCACCGCCCGCCACTCCGCGTCCGTGCCGTAGGTGGCGGTGCCGGTCGGGGTCATGCCCTGGATCTGCCAATCGACGCCGCGGAACGGCTCATCGACATAGGAATCGAGCGACTTCTGCTGATGGTGGCGCACCGTGTGCTCGCGCAGCAGGAACATGATCTCCGCGAGCGCCACCGACCGGTCGATGCGCCGCCGCGGCGACAGGCCCGCCGGCGCGAGCGCCGCGAAGCGCATGCGCAGCTGCACCAGATGCGTGTTCTCCTCGCGGATCGCCTGCGGCGAGTAGTCGCGCAGCCGGGCGTCGATGCCGGCGAGCTGCGGATCGAAGGCCGAGCCGCCGAGATAGGTCGCCACGACCGGGAACCGCGCGAGGAAGTACACGACATATTCATGCTCGAGGGCCGCGAATCGCCCGTCGAGCGAGTGCCCGGCCGGCAGCGGCTGCGCTACCGGCGCGCGCGCCTGCGCGAGCGTTGCCGCGGGATACAGTGCAACGCCGGCGAGCCCCGCGGCCACCGCGACGAAGTGCCTGATTCCCTTCACCATGGGTATCTCGCTCGCAGTCTCGAAGCGCGCAACAGGCGCCGAAGCATACGCCAAGAGCCCGCCGGCGTTGACAGCGCGGGCGCCGCGCGCGGATGCTCGGCTCATGAGCCTCAAGCCCGAGGAACGCGCCCGCTACCAACGCCACCTCGCACTGCGCGAGATCGGCGCCGCCGGGCAGGAAAAGCTCAAGGCGGCGCGCGTGCTCATCGTGGGCGCGGGCGGCCTGGGCTCGCCGGCCGCGCTCTATCTCGCCGCTGCCGGCTGCGGCACGCTCGGTCTCCTCGACTTCGACCGCGTCGATGTCTCGAACCTGCAGCGCCAGGTGCTGTTCGATACGGCCGGGGTCGCGCGCCCGAAGGCCGAGGCCGGGCGCGAGCGTCTCGCGGCGTTGAATCCCGAGATCCGCATCGTGCCCCATGTGTTGGAGCTCAGGGCCGCGAACGTCCGCGAGGTGTTCGGCGGCTACGACCTGGTGCTCGACGGCACCGACCGCCTGACGACGCGTTATCTGGTGAACGACGCCTGCGTGCTGCTGGCCAAGCCGCTGGTGTCGGCCGCCATCCATCGCTTCGAGGGACAGCTGATGACCTACGTGCCGGAGCTCGGCCCGTGTTACCGCTGCCTGTTTCCGGACGCGGCTGACGCGCCCGTGCCGAACTGCGCCGAGGCGGGCGTGCTCGGCGTCCTGCCCGGGGTGATCGGCACGCTGCAGGCGACCGAGGCCATCAAGCTCATCACCGGGATCGGTGCGCCGCTCATCGGGCGGCTGCTCACCTACGACGCTCTCGAGATGCGCTTCAGCGAATTCCGGGTCGCGCGGCGGCGCGACTGCGCGGTGTGCGGCGCTGCCCCCACGATCACCGCGCTCGCGGATGCGGCGCCGCGGCGTGCCGCAGCGGCGGGCGTGCGCCGCCTGAGTCCGGCCGCCCTCGACGCCCTGCTGCATCCGGCCGCGTCAACAGCCAAGCCGCCGCTCATCGATGTGCGCGAGGTGTGGGAATTCGACACCGGCCACCTGGACGGCGCGCTCAACATCCCGCTCGGGGAGCTGCCGGCGCGGCTGCACGAGATCGAGCGCGACAGCGCGCCGGTGTTCGTCTGCCGCAGCGGTGGACGCAGCCTCGCCGCCTGCAACATTGCGCTCGCGGCCGGGGTGGCGGCGCCGG
>JASHTN010000068.1 GCA_030040525.1 Gammaproteobacteria bacterium
GCTCTGCTCCTCCTCGCCGGCGGTGTGACGCTCGTCACATTTCTCGGGGCCTACGCGCTCGCCTGCAGCTACGTGTATCTGGTCACCTCGCTCCCCTCGACGGATGCGATGCGCAACGTCGAACTGCAGGTGCCGCTGCGCGTCTACACGCGCTCGGGCGCGCTGATCGCGCAGATCGGCGAGCAGCGGCGCATCCCAGTCAGCTACGAGCAGATCCCCGAGCTCGTCAAGCACGCGTTCCTCGCCGCCGAGGACGAGCGCTTCTTCGAGCATCACGGCATCGATTACTTCGGCGTGATGCGCGCCGCGCTGGTCGACGTGATCTCCGGCGAGAAAACCCAGGGCGCGAGCACCATCACCATGCAGGCAGCGCGCAACATGTTCCTCACCCTCGACAAGACCGCGCGCCGCAAGCTGCAGGAGACCTTCGTCACCTACCGCATGGAGCACGAGTTCACCAAGCAGGAGATCTTCGGGCTGTACCTCAACGTGATTTTCTTCGGGCAGCGCGCCTACGGCGTCGCCGCCGCGGCCGAGGCCTTCTTCGGCAAGCCGCTCGACAAGCTCGACGTCGCCGAGGCGGCCACCATCGCCGGCGTGCCCA
Organism: Gammaproteobacteria bacterium; assembly: GCA_030040525.1. Taxonomy (GTDB): domain Bacteria; phylum Pseudomonadota; class Gammaproteobacteria; order Steroidobacterales; family Steroidobacteraceae; genus 13-2-20CM-66-19. Next base: position 605 of record JASHTN010000068.1, read on the forward strand.
AGGCCCCCTCGCGCTACAACCCGATCGTGAACCCCGAGCTCGCGACGCAGCGCCGCGCCTACGTGCTGCGGCGCATGCGCGAGCTCGGCTACCTCGATGCGGCGACCGCGGATGCCGCCAACCGCGAGCCGATGCACGCGCGCGCACACGCACCGCTCTACGACGTCGAGGCGCCGTACGTCGCGGAGATGGCGCGGCTCGAGCTGCGGCAGCGCTTCGGGGCGTCCGCCGAGACCGCCGGCTACAAGGTCTACACGACGCTCGACGGCCGGCTGCAGACCGCCGCCAACCGCGCCGTGCACATCGGGTTGATCGAGTACGACCGCCGCCACGGCTGGCGGGGACCTGCCGGCCACGTCGAGCTGCCCGCGAACGGCTCGCCCGACTACGACGATCTGGTCGATGAATACGCCTCCATCGGCAATCTGACGCCCGCGGTCGTCACCGCGGTCGCCGAGCGCAGCGTCAAGGCGTACGCCAAGGGGCAGGGGCCGGTCGAGATCGATTGGGACGGGCTGTCGTGGGCGCGCAAGGCGGGGCCGAACGAGACGGTGGGAGCGTCGCCGAAGGATGCCGCGCAGGTGGTCGCGCGCGGCGACGTCGTCTACGTGGTGGCCGATCAGGCCGGGCACGCGCAGCTCGCGCAGGTACCCGAGGCGCAGGGCGCGCTGGTCGCGCTCGATCCCAACGACGGCAGCGTCGTCGCGCTCGTTGGTGGCTTCGACTACTTCACCAACAAGTACAACCGCGTCACCCAGGCGCGGCGCCTGCCGGGCTCGGGCTTCAAGCCCTTCCTGTACTCGGCGGCGCTCGAGGCCGGCTTCACGCCGGCGAGCGAGTTCCTCAACGCCCCGATCGTGCTCGAGGCCAACGGCGCCGAAGAGGCGTGGCGTCCGGCGAACGATGCGCGCGCCTTCGGCGGGCCGACCCGGCTGCGCGAGGCGCTGGTGCACTCGCTCAACCTGGTCTCGATCCGCGTGCTGAAGGCGATCGGCATCCAGGACGCGATCGACTACACGAGCCGCTTCGGCTTCGACGCGCGCACCATGCCGCGTGACCTGACGCTGGCGCTCGGCACACTCGAGGTGACGCCGCTCGAGCTCGCCAGCGCCTACGCCGTGTTTGCCAACGGCGGCTACCGGGTGGAGCCGTATTTCATCGACCGGATCGAGGACGCCGCCGGCCAGGTGGTCTGGCGGGCGACGCCGCGCATGGTCTGCCCGCAGTGCGACCAGGGGAGCGGCCAGCCGGCCGCGCCGCAGTCGGCGGCCCCGATCAAGGTCGCCAACAGTGCGGCGGCCGACGGCACGCGCGCCGATACCGCGCGCGGCGATACCACCGGCCAGCCGGCGCCGCTGCCGCCGCAGCAGGTTGCGCCGCGCGTCATCAGCGCGCAGAACGCCTACATCATGGACGACATGATGGCGGACGTGATCAGGAGCGGCACCGGGCGGCGCGCGCTTGCTCTCGACCGCGACGATATCGCCGGCAAGACCGGCACCACCAACGAAGCGAAGGACACCTGGTTCAACGGCTTCACGACTAATCTGGTGGCGACCGTGTGGGTCGGCTACGACCAGGAGCGGCCGCTCGGGGAGAGCGAGGAGGGCGCGCGCACCGCGCTGCCGATCTGGATCGACTTCATGCGCGAGGCGCTCAAGGGAGTGCCCGAGCAGCGCCGTGCCATGCCCGACGGCCTGATCACACTCAGGATCTCGCCCGAGAGCGGCGCACTGGTGAGCGGCGAGAACCCGGACGGCGTGCCGGAGATCTTCATGGCGAATCACCTGCCGCAGGCGGGCGAACCCGGTTCGATGGCGACCAGCACCGAAACGCAAACGAACAGCGAGCCGATCTTCTGACGATGCGCGAGAGGCGACACGTGACGCGCGGCGACAACCTGCGGCGCGCGCTGGCACAGGAGGCCGCGCGCCTGATGGCCGAGCACGGCATCCAGGACTTCGGCGTCGCCAAGCGCAAGGCGGCCGAGCGCCTCGGCGTCACCGACGGCGCCGCCGTGCTGCCGAAGAACAGCGAGATCGAAACGGCGCTCGGTGAATACCAGCGCCTGTTCGGCGGCGCCTCGCACCGCAGGTCGCTGCGCGATCAGCGCCGCGCGGCGCTCGCCGCAATGCGCGCCCTGCGCGAGTTCGAGCCGCGGCTGGTGGGAGCGGTGCTCGCAGGCACCGCGACGCTGCACTCCGACGTGCAGCTGCACCTGTTCGCCGAGCGCGCCGAGTCGGTGGCGCTCAAGCTCATCGACCAGGGGATCGCGCACGAGGTGACCGAGCGGCGTGTCAAGCTCGACCCGGAGCGCATCCGCGCCTTCCCGGGCGTGCGCTTCCGCGTCGACGATCAGCCGATCGAGGCGACGGTGTTCCCGCCGAACGGCATCCGCCAGGCGCCGGTGAGTCCGGTCGACGGGCGCCCCATGCGCCGCGCGAGCGCCCTCGAGGTGCAGGCGCTGCTCGCGGAAGCCTAGCGGCGCTTGTCGATCAAGGTGTACTCGCGCCGCGTCGACCCGGTGTAGAGCTGGCGCGGGCGGCCGATGCGCATGGCGGGATCGGAGATCATCTCCTGCCAGTGCGCCACCCAGCCCACGGTGCGCGCGATCGCGAACATCACCGTGAACATCGAGCGCGGAATGCCGATGGCGCTGTAGATGACGCCGGAATAGAAGTCGACGTTCGGATAGAGCTTGCGCTCGATGAAGTACTCGTCCTTGAGCGCGATCTCCTCGAGGCGCAGTGCCAGCTCGAACAGCGGGTTGTCGGTGCGCCCGAGCGCGCTCAGCACCCGGTGGCACATCGCGCGGATGATCTTGGCGCGCGGGTCGAAGTTCTTGTAGACGCGGTGCCCGAAGCCCATCAGCCGGAAGTGGCTCGACTTGTCCTTGGCCATCGCCAGGTACTTCGGGATGTGGTCCACCGAGCCGATCTGCTCGAG
>JASHTN010000069.1 GCA_030040525.1 Gammaproteobacteria bacterium
GTTCCGGCAGATGGACGTGCCCGCGCGGCACTTCTCCGGCGTGCGCGTCTGGGGCACGATCGGCTGGATCGTGGCGGGCCTCGTGATCAGTTACGTGTTCGCCTGGGACTCGCACGCCGGCATCTCGCAGGGGCTGCTGCGCGACACCTTCCTGATGTGCTCGATCGCCTCCTTCGTGCTCGGGCTCTACGGCTTCACTCTGCCGCCGACACCGCCGCGCCTGGCACCCGGGCGCGAGGTGCGACTCGCCGACCTGCTCGGGCTCGATGCCCTGGTGCTTCTCAGGCAGAAGAGCTTCGCGGTGTTCTTCGTGGCGTCGATACTCATCTGCATTCCGCTCGCCTTCTATTACCAGAACGCCAATCAGTTCCTCACGGAGATCCAGGTCGCGAACGCGACCGGCAAGCAGACCCTCGGTCAGATGTCGGAGGTGCTGTTCATGCTGCTGATCCCGGTATTCCTGCGGGTCTGCGGCATGAAGCTCACGTTGCTGCTCGGCATGCTGGCCTGGACGGTGCGCTACATGCTGTTCGCCTTCGGCGACGCACACGAGCTCGTATTCCTGCTGATCATCGGCATTGCGCTCCACGGGGTCTGCTACGACTTCTTTTTCGTCTCGGGGCAGATCTATACCGACTCCAAGGCGGGTGCGGAGTACCGGGCCGCCGCGCAGGGGCTGATCACGCTCGCGACGTACGGGCTCGGCATGCTGATCGGTTTCTGGGTCGCGGGCGTCATCGACGATCGTCATTTGGTGGCCGGAGTGCACGATTGGCGGTCGATCTGGCTGTACCCGGCGGCGTTTGCCGCGGTGGTGTTCGTGCTGTTCGCGGCTGCTTTCCGCAACGAGAAGGTGGCCTATGCCCCCGCCCGGTGACTCGCCTGGCGGTCAGCCGCCGGGCAGGCTGTGCGAGTTCAGGCCGCGGCCCATGCGGCTCAGCATCCTTACCGCTGCGCTGCAGGAGCTGACTCCGCGGCAGCGGCGCGATACGGACCCCGACCTCGCGGTCGAGGAGTGGCTGGAGTTCGCCCGCGAGCTCGGCTGCCCGAATATCGAGCTCTCGGCCGCGCTGCACCCGACCGAAGCCGACGTGCCGGCGGAGGCGATGCTCGATCCCGTGGCCAATACGCTCGACCTGCGCAAGCCGTTCGATGCGCAGCGCGCCGCGCGTGTGCGCCGCGCCATGGACTCGACCGGGGTGGGGCTGTCCGATCTCGCATACTTCGACAACATGCTGGCGGCGGACGAAGCTGCGCGCCGCAAGAAACACGAGCTGATGCTGCGGGTCTTCGATGCCGCGGTTCTTCTCGGCAGCGATGCGGTGACGGGCTTCGTCGGCCGAAATCTCCGCCTGAGCATGGACGGGAATCTCGTCATGTTCGAGGAGGTGTTCGTGCCGCTGCTCAAGCAGGCCAAGGCGCGCGGGCTCACGTTCCGCGTCGAGCAGTGCCCGATGCCGGGATGGAGCATCACCGACACCTGGCACAACAACATTGCCTACGCGCCCGGGCCGTGGATCGCGCTGCACCGGATCTGCGAGCGGCACGGCGTCGGCGAGCAGTTCCGCATCCACTACGATCCCTCGCATGCGATCCTCATGGGGCAGGATTCACGCTCCGTGTTCCAGTACCTGAAGGACTCGGGCTACGCCTTCCTGATCGGCGGCTTTCACGTCAAAGGCCAGGTGATCGACTCGCGCGGCATCGCCGCCTGGGGCTACGGCGGCCAGACGCTGCAGCGCGGCGACTGGCACGGTGCTGAGCCGAGCACCGATCCGGCCGAGCAGGGCAACGCCTGGAAGAAGCAGACTGTCTTCGCCGAGCACGAGCTGCCGGGCACCGCGCGTCACGATCCGCTGGCGTACCTGCAGAACCGCTCGGTCGACTGGCTCGATCACCAGCTCGCGGCTCGCGAGCTGCTCGCCATCGAGCCGGAGAAGACCTATCTCGTCGTCGAGCACGAGTACCCACCGGCACGCATCCAGGACCGCCCGCGGCTCAGGCCGATACTCGCCGGCTCGCTCGCCTTCACGCGCGCGATCGATGCAGCGGCGGCGGCGATGTATGCGCTCCAGCACGAAGTGCTCGCCGCGCAAGGCATCCCCGCACAGGGATTCGGCCGCGAGCCCTACAGATCGTGAAGAGACCATTGAGATGAGCGAGCGCCGGAGTTTCGCGTGCCTTTCGTGACCCCGAAGTCCCGGCAGCCCGCCTACGATGCGATCATCGTGGGCTCGGGCGCCGCCGGCGGACAGTCGGCGTACACGCTCTGCATGGACGGCGCCAGGGTGCTGAAGCTGGAAGCCGGGCGGCGCTATACGCCGGAGACCGAGACGCCGATGTTCCAGACACCCGATCTCGCGCCGCTCGCCGGAGTCGGCACACCGCAGAAGCCCTTTGGCTTCTACGATGCCACGGTGGACGGTGGCTGGCAGGTGCCGGGCGAGCCCTACATTCGTGCGACCGAAGAGCAGGGCGGCCGTTTCGACTGGTGGCGGGCGCGGATGCTCGGTGGACGCACCAACCACTGGGGCCGCATCTCGCTGCGCAACGGTCCTTACGACTTCAAGCCCCGCACACGCGACGGCCTCGGCTTCGACTGGCCCCTCGGCTACGACGACCTCGCGCCGTACTACGACAAGGTGGAGCTCCTCGTCGGCGTCTACGGCAGCAGCGAAGGCCTCGAGAACACGCCGAATTCTCCGCCGGGGTGCCTCTTGCCCCCGCCCGCGCCGATCGTGAGCGATTACCTCGTGCGGCAGCGCGCCAGACGCCTCGGCATTCCGGTGATTCCCGGCCACCGCGCAGTCCTGACTCAGGCGCAGGACCACAAGCGTGCGCCCGCGCGGCTGCATCCGGGCAACGCCACGGCGCAGCAAATCCTCGCGGAGGCCATGCGCGGCCGTGCAGCGTGCCTCTGGGCGACGCCTTGCGGGCGCGGCTGCTCGATCCGCGCCAATTACCAGTCGACGACGGTACATCTGCCGCCGGCACTTGCGACCGGCAAGCTCGACATCACGACCGACGCCATGGTCTACGAGATCACCCTCGGCCGCGACGGCCGTGCCACCGGCGTCAACTTCATCGATAGGAAGACGGGCAACCACGAACATGCCGCCGCGCGCGCAGTTGTCCTCGCGGCGAGCGCGTGCGAATCGGTGCGCATTCTCCTCAACTCGAGCAGCGCGCGTTTTCCACACGGGCTCGCCAACTCGAGCGGCAAGGTCGGCCGCTATCTCATGGATACGGTCGGCAGCAGCGTGAGCGGACAGGTGCCGCTGCTTGAGAGCCTGCCGCCGCTCAACGAGGACGCCGCGGACGGTCACCAGATGTACGTGCCGTGGTGGCTGTACCGCGAGCAGCTCGCCGGCAAGCTCGGCTTCGCCCGCGGCTACCACATCGAGTACGGCGGCGGCAGGCGCATGCCGGGCTTTCACACCC
>JASHTN010000070.1 GCA_030040525.1 Gammaproteobacteria bacterium
GGCTACGGTGTTCGCGCTGGCGGCGATTTTCGATGGTGGCGCAGCCAAGGTGCTCATCTCGCTCAAGCAGGCGCAGCCTGCGCTGTTCTGGCTGTTCCTCGGCGGTTTCTGTTGGGTGCTTGGGGACCTGTTCCAGCAGTATGCCGCCAAGTACGTCGGCATCAGCCGCGGCATTCCACTCTCCAACACCAACCAGCTCTGGGGTCTCGCCTGGGGCGCGCTGGTATTTGGTGAGCTCGCCACCATGACGGGCGCTGCGCGAGCTCTCGTCGTAGTCGGATCGCTGATCATGATCGCCGGCGCGGTTGCCATCAGCCTGGCCGAAGCCCCGCCGGCCGAGCAGCGCGAGTGGCAGGCCGCGATGCAGCGCGAGTGTGCGCGTTATGGTCTCGATGCCGGGCGCGTGGCCGCGGCCCTGGCGGGGTCAGAGTCTGCCAGCCACGCTCGCGGATCCTGGCGGTGGTGGGAGATGCTCATCGTCGCTGTCGCGATTGCGGCCTTTATCTGGCTGGGGCTGCACGCGAAGATGCAGGCCATCGTTGTCGATGCCGGCTGGCTGCTGACCCTCGGCACTGCATCGTTCGCGCTGCTCGCAGCTGGCGGAGTGGTCCTGTGGAAACGCACTCGATTCTGCTGAGATGTGCGCGTGAGCCCACGGCGCGGGGCATCGACCCGACGTGAACTCGCAGCTGGATCTCATCGCCGTCGGCCGCGTGAGCGTCGATCTCTACGGGCAGCAAATTGGCGGTCGGCTGGAGGACGTGTCCACCTTCATCAAGGCGGTGGGAGGATGTCCCGCGAATGTTGCAATCGGAGCCGCGCGCCTCGGGCTGAAATCCGCGCTGATCAGCCGTGTGGGCAACGAGCCCATGGGGCGGTTCGTCATCGAGCAGTTGGCACGGGAGGCGGTCGAGACTCGCTGCGTGCGTATTGACTCGCAGCGCCTCACGTCGCTCGTGCTGCTCGGTGTGCGGGATCAGGACAGCTTCCCGCTGATCTTCTATCGCGAGAATTGCGCGGACAGTGCTCTGTGCGAGGATGACATCGATGAGTCGTTCGTGGCTTCCGCGCGCGCCGTTCTGGTAACGGGCACGCACTTCTCGATTGCCGAGGCCGCCAAGGCGCAGCGCAAGGCCATGAAGGTAGCCAGAGCGAACGGCAGCAAAGTCATTCTCGATATCGATTACCGCCCGAGCCTGTGGGGACTCGGTGGCCACGGTGCCGGCGAGAGTCGCTACGCGCCGTCCGCGAACGTGACGACTGTCCTCCAGTCCGTGCTGCCGGACTGCGATCTGATCGCCGGCACGGAGGAGGAGCTGCACATAGCAGGCGGCACCGAAGAGACATTGACAGCGCTTCGCCGGATTCGCGCGGTGTCGAATGCCATCGTCGTCTGCAAGCGCGGCGCCAGCGGCTGCATTGTCTTTCCCGCTCGCATTCCCGAGCGTCTCGAAGACGGGCTGGTCGCCAGCGGCATGAAAGTAGCGGTTTACAACGTGCTCGGCGCGGGGGACGCGTTCCTGGCGGGATTTCTCCGCGGCTATCTGCGGGGCGAATCCCACGAGACCAGTGCGCGCCTCGGCAACGCCTGCGGTGCTATCGCGGTTTCGCGCCTGCTGTGCTCCTCGGAGTTTCCCACTCTGACGGAGCTCAATCACTATCTCGGGGTCGGCAGCGTGCATCAGGCGCTGCGCGAGGATGACGACCTCAATCACGTGCATTGGGTGACGACTCGCCGGCCGGCTCCGACGAGGCTTTTCGCCCTCGCCGTCGATGATGAGACGCCCCTGGAACGCATCGCTGAGCTCCAGTTGCTCGCTGTCGAGGCTGCCGAGCGCGTCGCTGCGGGGCGGGACGGTTTTGGCGTATTGCTGCAGGGCGGCTGTGGAGTCCCGGCGCTGCAACGCGCGGCGCGGAGGAATCTGTGGCTCGCGAGGCGCGTGGACCGCCCCGACTCGCGGCCTCTGGAGTTTCATGCGGCGCCGAGCCTGGCAACGCACCTCAATGAGTGGCCGATGGGCGTCACGGTCGCATGTCGATGCCGCTACCATCCTGATGATCCGGTCCTGCTCAGACTGGCCCAGGAAAGAGAGCTGGTGCGACTCGCTGCAGCCTGCCGCGCCCAGCGTCGCGAGCTGCTGCTGGAGATCGTTGCCGGGAAGGCGGGTGAGCTCGGCGAGGATACGGTGGCGCGAGCGTTGTCATGCATATACGCGATTGGAGTTCGGCCGGACTGGTGGCAGCTCGAGCCGCAACCGAATGCGGGTGCGTGGCAGGCCTGTGCCGATGTGATCGCAGCCCGGGATCCTTCCTGCCGCGGTATCGTGGTCGGTGGGCAAAGCGCGTCCCTCGAGGTTTTGAGCCGGACTGTGCCCCTCGCCGCCGCGCAGGCCATGGTGCGAGGGTTTGCAGTGGGGGGTACGATATTCGCCACCACGGCTGAAGGGTGGCTGGCGGGGCGCATCGCGGACGAGGCCGCGATAGAGGAGATGGCCGCACGCTTCAGAGCGCTCGTCGATTTGTGGGATTCCGCTCGTGATGCCCGCTTGGACGGCTTGGACAGGAGTCGCGCGTGAGCGCAAAACGGTTGACCGTCGCGCAGGCACTGGTCCGCTCACTGGCCGCGCAGTGGACCGACATCCAGGGCAGGCGGCAACGATTGTTGGCCGGCGTCTGGGCCATTTTTGGCCACGGCAACGTGGCGGCACTCGGCGAGGCGCTGTTTGACGTTCAGGAATCGCTGCCGACGCACCGAGCCCACAACGAGCAGGCGATGGCGCACGCTGCAGTGGCTTTTGCCAAAGCCTGCAACCGCCGCCGGATGATGGCGTGCACGACTTCCATCGGTCCGGGGGCGACCAATCTGGTTACCGCTGCCGCAGTCGCTCATGTGAATCGCCTGCCGCTGCTGCTGCTGCCCGGTGACGTGTTTGCCAACCGCGCGCCCGACCCGGTGTTGCAGCAGCTCGAAGACTTCTCCAGCGGGCTGACCACTGCCAACGACTGCCTGCGGCCGGTTTCCCGGTATTTCGATCGCATCACGCGGCCTGAGCAACTCGTACCGGCGCTGCAGCGCGCCTTGCAGGTGTTGACGGACCCGGCGACCTGCGGTCCCGCCACGCTGTGCCTTTGCCAGGACGTGCAGGCCGAAGCTTTTGACTGGCCCGCGGACCTGTTCGAGGAACGAGTGTGGACCGAGAGGCGTGCGCCGGCTCCTCGGGAAGAGCTGGCTGAAGCCGCGGGAATCTTGAGAGCGGCTCAGCGGCCGCTGGTCATCTGCGGCGGCGGGGTGTTGTATTCCGAGGCGGGCGCGACCTTGCGGGAGTTTTGCGAGAAGCACGGGGTTCCGAGCGCGGAGACCCAGGCCGGCAAGTCGGCCTTACCCGGGGGTCATCCTCTGAATCTCGGCGGCATCGGCGTCACCGGGACCAGTGCCGCCAACAACATGGCGGCCGAAGCGGACGTCATCCTGGCAATCGGTACACGCCTGCAGGACTTCACCACGGGTTCCGCGACGCTGTTCCAATTCGAGGGGCGCCGGATCCTCGGCCTCAACGTACAGCCGTGGGACGCCTGCAAGCACCGTGCTGTGCCGCTCGTTGCGGACGCACGCGAGGGACTGCGGCAATTGAGTGAAGCGCTGCAGACGTGGCGCGCTCCCGATAGCTGGACGACTCGTGCGCACACCGAGCATGACCGGTGGCGCGCGACGAGCGCCTCGATCACGAGAGACGACGGGAATGCGCTGCCGAGCGACGCGCAGGTGATCGGCGCGGTGCAACGGGCCTTGCAGGCATCCGACGTCATCGTCGGCGCTGCGGGCGGGCTTCCCGGGGAATTGCACAGGCACTGGTCCGCCGAGCGGCCCTCGGGCTACCACCTCGAGTACGGCTTCTCCTGCATGGGATACGAGATTGCCGGGGGGCTCGGCGTCAAGTTGGCCCATCCTGAGCGTGAGGTGATCGTCATGGTGGGAGACGGCTCCTATCTCATGCTGAACTCGGAGATCGAGACTTCGGTGAGAATGCGCGCGAAGCTCATCATCGTGCTGCTGGATAACGGCGGCTTCGGATGCATCGAGCGGCTACAAAGCTCGACCGGCAACGCCAGCTTCAACAACCTGTTCGGCGAGCACCCTGGCGACGGGCGCGTGGATTTCGTGGCGCACGCCCGCAGTCTCGGCGCCGTCGCCGTCAAGGTGCGAGGTTGTGCTGAAATGGGGGCGGCATTGGCCCAGGCGCGCCAGGCGGAGCGCACCTCCGTGATCGTGATCGAGACCGACCCGCGCCTGAGCACCGCCGCTGGTGGACACTGGTGGGACGTTCCGGTGCCCGCAGTGTCGGCTCGCGCCGAGGTCCGATCTGCGTACCAGAGATACCTCGAGGCGCGCGATGGCGGTCGAAAAGGCGAGTGAGATGACCGTTCGTATCGGCGCCAATCCGATTATCTGGTCGAACGATGATCTGCGCGAACTCGGTGCAAACACTTCGCTCGAGACCTGCCTCTCCGAGGCGCGGCGCATCGGCTTCGAGGGCATGGAGCTCGGGCACAAGTTTCCCCGGGAGCCTGCCGAGCTCAGTGCCGTACTCGGTCGCTACGGTCTGCAGTGCGTCTCCGGCTGGTACTCGGCGCAACTACTGGTGCGGGACGCTCGCACGGAGTTGACCTTCCTGCGCCCGCATCTCGATCTGCTCAAAGCGCTCGGCAGCCCGGTGCTGGTTTTCGCGGAAACAACCGGTGCCATTCACGCTGCGCTGAGCGAGCCGCTGACGAAACGTCCCCGCCTCTCGTCCGGCGAATGGCCGGAATTTGGGCGTCGGCTGACCGAGCTCGCGCGCCTCACCTCGGCAGAGGGCGTGCAGCTCGCCTACCACCATCACATGGGGACCGTGGTGCAGAGCGAGGCGGACATCGATGCCCTCATGCATGTCTGCGGACCCGAAGTCGGGCTGCTGCTGGACACCGGACACGCCAGTTTTGCGGGCAGTGATCCGGTACGGCTCGCAAAGACCTATGCAGCCAGAATCCGCCATTTTCATGCGAAAGACGTTCGTGCCGCGGTACGAGAGCAGGCGCTCGCCCGCAACTGGAGCTTCCTGCAAGCGGTCCTTGAAGGGGTATTCACCGTTCCCGGAGACGGCTGCATTGACTTTGCCGCCGTCTTCCGGGCATTGCGCGGCTACTCCGGATGGATCGTGCTCGAGGCAGAGCAGGATCCGGAGCGAGCGGACCCGGCGACCTATGCCGCGCTCGGATATGCCAGTCTCCGGCGACTGGCAGCAGAGGAACTGCAATGAGCTCTCCATTGTTGGTCAAGCCGCTGCAAGCGGCTCCCGCTGGCCAGGTGCACCACATCACTCCGGAGCAGGCGGGCTGGCGCTGCGTCGGTTTCGATGTCTTCGACCTGCGCCCGGGACAGGAGCTCATCAGGGACACGCTCGGGTGCGAACTGTGCCTGGTTCTGCTCTCCGGAGTCGCATCGGTCAGCGCGGGAGACCAGAGCTTCGCAAGCATCGGCGGGCGATCCTCCCCGTTCGATGGGAAACCTTTCGCCGTCTACGTTCCGGCGCACTCCCGTGCCGTCATTCGAGCCGAGAGCCTATGCGAGCTCGCCGTGTGCTCGGCGCCTGCGGAGGGCCGGCTCGAGCCGCGCCTGATCCGGCCGGAGCAGATCCGTGAGGAGGTGAGGGGCGCGGGTACAAACACGCGCTACGTGCGCAACATACTGTCTCAGAGCGAGCCAGCCGAGAGACTACTTGTGGTCGAGGTGCTCACGCCCGGGGGGCACTGGTCGAGTTACCCGCCGCATAAGCATGATTCAGCCGCGGGCGGCGAGACCCAGCTTGAGGAAACATACTATTACCGGTTCTCGCGGCCAGGCGGTTTTGCCTTTCAGCGGGTATATACGGACGATCACTCGCTGGATGAGGCGATCGCGATCGAGGATCGCGGCGTCGTGCTCGTGCCACGCGGGTACCACCCGGTCGCCGCACCGCCTGGCTTCGAGTTGTATTACCTGAATGTGATGGCAGGGCCGGTCCGGCGCTGGCAGTTTAAGACCGCCCCCGGTTACGAATTTCTGACACCGGCCCGCTGAGCGGCGGAGACCCCGATGATTGGCGTGGCGGTAATTGGTTGCGGGCGCATCGGTCGGGTACATGCACGGAATGTCGCACAACACCCGCGCGCGAGACTGATTGCCGTCTACGATGTCGCGCACGCGGTTGCCGAAAAAACCGCAGGCGAGCTGAGCGTCAAAGCCGCAGCGTCCCTCGAGGATGTGCTTGCCGACCGCAACGTGGACGCGGTGCTGGTCGCGAGCTCCACCGCGACTCACATTCCGCTCATCCGCGCGGCCGTGAGGGCCGGCAAGGCGGTGTTCTGCGAGAAACCGATCGATCTGGATCTGGAGCCGGCGCTGGCATGCTGGCGGGAGATTGCGCCGCATCACCCGGTCGTCATGCTGGGGTTCAATCGGCGGTTCGATGCCTCATTTCTCGCCCTGCACGAGCGGCTGCACGCCGGAGAGATCGGCCGGCTGGAGCTGGCCGTCATCACCAGTCGGGATCCTGCGCCCCCCGCGGCGGAGTACCTCAAGGGCTCCGGCGGCTTGTTCAGAGACATGAGCATTCACGACTTCGATATGGCCCGATGGCTGGCGGGCGACATTGTCGAGGTGCACGCCTTTGGCGCCAATCTCGTCGATCCGCTCTTCGCTCAGTTTCGGGACATTGATACGAGTGCGGTTTCCCTGCGCGCTGCCTCCGGCGCGCTGATACAAATCAACAACAGCAGGCGCTGCGCCTATGGCTACGACCAGAGGATCGAGGCTTTCGGGTCGAAGGGCATGCTACAGGCCGGCAATCAACGCGCGACCTCGGTAGAGCTTTGGAATGCCCAACAGACGGCCGCAAAGGACCTCGTCGTCGATTTCTTCATCCAGCGCTACAGGCAGGCATACCAGACGGAGATCGATTGCTTCATTGCCGCGCTGGAGAATGGTGGGTCTGTAAGTCCCGGCTTTGCGGATGGGATTGCGGCGCAGCGCATAGCCGTGGCCGCGGAAGAAAGTCTGCAGACGGGGAGGGCGGTCAGGCTGAGCTCATGAGCCGCGTTTTATAGCGCGCAAGGTCCCGTCGACCTGGATCTGCTGCGAGCGGTGACGCGTCGATTTGGTCGCGACGTCGACCCGCTGGCGCTCGAGCTCAATTAGTGCGCCCCGGCGCCGAGTTTGATTCCACCGTCCGGCAGGGGAACGGCGATCGGTGCGACCACCACCTTCGCGACTCCGATGTGCGGAGTGATGCCGATTTTGCGTGCCGTGGAAGGCGACAGGTCCACGATGCGACCCTTGATGTAGGGACCGCGATCTTCGATCTTGACGACGGCACTCTTGCCGGTGGCGACGTTGATGACCTTCGCCACGGTTCCCAGGGGAAGAGTCCGGCTTGCGGCGTTGTTGCCGCGCGGATCCATGGGAGTCCCATCCGCCATAGGCCTGCCAAAGAACTGCCGCGCGTAGTAGGAGGCCCTGCCACGGCGCCTGCGCGCTGATAGATCCGGCTTCGCCGGCCCGCTGACCCGCTGTGGCGCATGTTGTCGATGTCGACGAGCCCCCTTTGCCGACGCGGGAACCGCGGACAGCGCGACCGCAAACGTGGCGATGACTCCCAATGATGTCGCTCCGGCAAGGCGCTTCACGTCGTGTCCATGATCGGGAATGCCTATATAGGAGAGTTTGCAATTCAATGAGGAGTTCCCGCGGGCCGTGAGCCCGGGATGAAAGCCGGCCGGAAGGGTGTGACCCTCCCGGCCGGAAGGAGTGACCGATCGTGGCCCGGGGGGAGCGGGCAATCGGTCACGAACGATCAGCGCTCGGTGTCGCCCGAAGTGCCGGCGGCCGTGTCAATGGCTGCGCGCGGGTGCTGTCTGCCGTTGAGGGGTTTGGCGAGGAGGTAACGGTCGCCGAGCCAGCGGATCGCCTGCGCCCTCGCCGCGCTGTAGTCCACGACCCAGGCTCGCGCCTGCTCGGGCCATTCGCGTGTCTGCACACTCGTGCGTTTCATTGTCTTGAGCCTCTCTCGTGGTGCGATGCTTCGGTCGCCTATTTCTCAAGGGCTGCGAACTCGCCGATGAAGCGGTCATCCGCGGGGCACGCGGCGGCGGCTGCGACGTGCCGCTCGACCGCATGCGCCGGCTCACCCCGCGGGGCCTGGATCCATAGGCGGCCTGCCTGCGCGCAGCTCGCGGCGTACTGGAAAAGTGCGCGTTGCTCATCGGGGTTGAAGTCGAAAGCCCCGCGCAATGGATAAGACGGCGGTATGGCAGCGTACTCGACTGAGATTCCGCGCAGGCGGCTCGCATCCACGGTCCACTCGAGGGTCGCCTGCATCATATGATTCAGTCCGGCCGAGACGCTGCGACGGAAGATCGAGTAGGCGTTGGCATGAGCGGCGTAGGGGAAGTCGCGCAGCCGGCCGTCAATGATGATGCGTACCAGAGGCGGCTGTGCACTGCCACGGCCAGCCGGCAGATCCGCCGCGGCTGGCGCGATGAAGAACGGCACCGTCACCCCGCCGTCGACATGAACCTCCTCGCGTTCGCCGCCCTCTGTGCGCAACCTGACCGTCACGGGTGGGAACAGTCCGGGAACACTGGCCGAAGCCAGCAGGATCGCGCGAAACAGCCGTTTTGCATCGGCGCCGCCGTAAAGCGCAACGGAGCCGAGATCCCAGATCACAGGCTCGCCGGTCGCAAAGTCGGTCGTTGCCACGAGCAGCAGCCGGCCCCTGGCCGACTCTGCGGCAATGGCCGCGATCATGCGGTCGTCGGCATAACGATCGATGAGGCGTCTGAGCGGGGCGTTGCTGTAGACGCTCGAGCCAAGCAGGGCTCCGAGCATGCGCCGCTGCAGCACACCCCGAGTTGCATCACCGGTGTAGATCGCACTCATCTCCACATCCCAGGCGGGGCCGAGAAAGGCGAACGGCGCGAGCAGGGCGCCGGCGCTCACGCCCGTCACCACGGAGTACTCCGGACGCGCGGCGCTGCGGGTCAGGCCGGCCAGAGCGCCCGCGCCGAAGGCGCCGGTGGCGCCGCCGCTCGAGAGCGCGAGAATGTTGAGGCGCTGCTCGCCGAGCCGCGCCTCGAGGCGGCGCGCCGCCTCACTCGAAGGCAGCACCTCGAAGTACCCGCCGGCGGTGAGCGTACGAATGCCCGGCCTCACATCGAGGTACGCCTCCTCGGGTGTGGCGCTCGGCAGCGGTGGTCCCATCGACGCGCAGCCGGAGAGCGTTGCCAGGCCGCCCAGCAGCAGCGGCAGCGCGCCTACACCGGTTGCGACGGAGATCCTCATGCGACTCGTCGCTCGGGTTCGACCGACAGCTCGCACGGGGCGCAGACCGGTCGCGCATTGCCGCGCGCGAGCTGCCGGCCGAGAGGAGCGCATTTCACGACTGACTCCGACGGCCCTGGGCGCGCAGCCGTGCGGCTGGCCACGCGAGCTCGGGATCAGCCTGCGCAATGGCCGCGAAAGGTGCGGCGTCCGAGTGCTCGACCTGCGCGAGCAGATGTGGCCGCCTGGCTGCCGATCCCAACAGGAATGAAGTCGCCCCGGCCGCCTCGACCTCGATCGGGCCGGGTGAGTCGCCGAAGACTGCGATCTGCTCCCGGTAGATGCGCGCGCCGTCCTCAAGTTGGACGCCGCCGCGGTCGACCGCGAGCCAGGTGACGTTGTGGCCGGCGGGAGCGGTGTAACGCCAGCGCTGTCGGTCCTGGAGGCAGACATGAAAGCAGTTGATGTCCGCCGGAGCCCCGTGGATGCGGCTGCGTGTCCGGCCGGATTGCCCGAGCATGAGCCGCGCCGGTCCGTCCTCCTCGAGCTCCTGCGATGCGACGCCCTGGCTCGCGACGTGCGAGTCGTCCTGCGCTGCGGGCAGCGCAAGCCACAGCTGATACACACGCAGCGGACCGGCGGAGGCGGAGCCGCGCCAGGCGGCGTGCGACCCCCGCATCCACAGGCAGCCGCCCGCGTGGACCTCAGCGCGCGCGCCGCTTGCATCTTCGAACGTCACCGCGCCGTTCAGCACCACCGTCAGGGTCGCGATGCCCGGGTGCGGGTGAATGCCGCCCAGCGACGATGCGCGGGCGAGCTCGGCGTAGTCGAGAAACACGAAGGGCGTCGTCAGCTCGCCGATGCTCCACGGAGTGATGAGACGCGTCACCGCGCCGTGCGCGCCACCGCTGGCGAGGAGCGCCACGCGCCGCGCGGGAATTGCCGCAGCGGTCACAGCCGCCGCACCGGGCCGGCGCATGGGCTTGCGAAACACGGTTGCCGATTCAAGGCTGGACATCTCTGCCTGCTCCCTCCGCAGGGATCGTCTCCGCGCAAACTCTGTCTGCGCCAGCACCTTAGGACTCATGTGCGCGCAGAACAATTGCTCAATGGTTGATGCTGCGTTTCACGCCGACGGATCTGCGCCCCCTGACATGACGGCAGACTCCGGCCTCGACACCCAGGCGCAGTGCCGCCTCTCTCCAACGGAGGATGTGCGGGTCTGACCACGGCGCTTCGCCGCAGCGCGCCAGCGCGGGTGTCGGCCGCAAATCAGGGGGATGCTGCGCTCTGCCGTTCGCGCGGCCTCGCGCTATTTACTCGGAGGAAACGCTTCCTCAACACTCTGGGCGTTGTTCGCAACGCCGGCGTCTCCAAGGATTGCCGGCATGCGCTTGCCGGTACTCATTTGCGCAATGCTCCTGCTCGCGTCGTCGGTGGTGGCGCGCGCGGGCGAGCCGGCCGGCGCCGCGGACACGGACGCAACGCCGGACTCCTGCCGGAGCACGACGGCTGGAGTGGAGCAGGTGACTCCCTCGGAATCGACGGCAGCGGGCGCCGGACTGGTGCTGGACGAGCACCTGTTGACCGACGGCTCGCGCGACCAGGATTACGACGGTGGAGGCGAGCTGACGTTCTCCGGTGCGCATACGAGCCTGCCTGGCCGGTGGATGGATCGGGCGCTCGGCTTCATCGACCTGCACTCCTGTCCGGACACGCGCTTCGCGGCGCCGGGATGGACAACTGCACACGCACTCGCGGCCGGCCTGCTGGTGTTCACGCCGCGCGACCTGAGCGCGCGCGGCGTCACTTACGGCGACCGCCCCTATGCGAGCGAGTTCTTCCTCAGCGCCGGCCGGCGCTACACCTCACCGGCCGCGGACGTCGCCTACGACTCGAGCCTCACCGTCGGGGTGCTCGGCCTTCCCGCGGCGGGCTCCGTGCAGCGCATGCTTCACCAGATCACGGGCAGCGTCGACCCGGAGGGCTGGTCGCATCAGATCTCGGCGGGCGGCGAGCCGACGGCCCGCTACAGCGCGGCGCGCCAGGCGCTGCTCGCCGACTACGGCGGAGGAACCTGGCACGGCGACAGCAAGTGGACAGTGGCCGGCAGTGTCGGAACGGTGACGGAAGCGAGTCTGGCGTTGAATACCCGCTGGGGAGAAGTGCAGTCGCCGTGGTGGTCCTTCGCTCCCGAGGAGAACATGTATGTGCAGGAGACCCAGCCGGTGGCGCCGCAGCTCGGGATCGACGCGCCGCCGGAGCTCTTTGCCTTCGCCGGAATGCGAGCCAAGCTGCGGGCCTACAACGCGTACCTGCAGGGACAGTTTCGCCACAGCGATCTCAGCTACGATGAGGGGAGCCTGAATCAGGTGCTGGGCGAGGCCTGGGCGGGCGTGGAGCTGCGCGGCGCCTCCGGCTGGGCGGTGCAATACCTGGCACGCTGGGAGTCACCCGAGCTGCGCTCGGGTCCGGGCTCGCGCTCGATGGTCTGGGGGAGCATCGAGGTCTCGATGTCGTTTCGCTGAGGGCGATCAGAAGCTGATAGTGCCCCTCACGTAGTAGTAGCCGCCGTCGATGCCGAAGGGCGAGAACATCGGGTACTGGAAAACCCCGAGAGTGTCGCCGTACTTGAAGGTGTCGTAGTGCGCGAGCAGCGTGCTGTTGTACCGGTCCGGATAGCAGTTGAACAGATTGAGCGCCCCGGCACTGAGGGTGAACTGGCGCGTGAGGCGGTAGCTCATGTCGAGGTTGGTGATCGGCGTCACTCCGATAGTCGACTTGAAGTACTCGGGGCGGTTGGTCGGGTTGTCGCCGTCGTCGTTCTCCCATTCGGCCGTCGGGCCGTAGATCTGCTCCTGAAGATTCACGGCGAGCCTGTTCACCTTCCACAGGGCGCCGAGGTTGATGACGTACCTCGGGCTCGCGGTCTGCAGATCGGAGATCGCGGTCGCGTCGTAGAGGCTGAGTCCGGCGAGCTGCACCGGTGTCGGCGGCACCTTGGTCACGTCGGTCTCATTGAAGGTCGCGCCCACCGACCAGTCGATGTGGCCGAAGCTGTAGTCCTGGGGAAAGGTCAACACCAGGTCCGCGCCCTGCGTGCTGGTGTCGATGCCGTTCGCGAACAGCGTGACGCCCGTCGTTCCGGTCGCAACCACCGAGGGATCGAGCTCGTTGCCGTTGGCCGCGATGGCGGCGTTGATGGCCGGAGCCGAGGGCTGCAGCACGCCGTTCAGCGTTCCGTAGAGATTACCGGTGGCGACGATGCGGTTGGTGATGTTGATCTGGTAGAGGTCCAGCGTCGCGATCACCTCCGGCGTCGGGCGCCACAGCAGGCCGAGGCTGTAATTGATCGAGTGCTCGGGCTGCAGGCCGTTGCCGAGGCCGATCAGCTTGCCGCCCGGTGAATCGGGAGGCAGCTGCACGAAAGCGGTGGTCGGCGTGACGTTGGTCGAGGAGTAATACTCCTCGGCGAGGGTCGGGGCGCGGAAGCCGCTGCTCACCGTGCCGCGGACCGCGAACTGCTGCGTGAAGTCGTAGCGCGCGGTGAGCTTGCCGACCGTCGCGCTGCCGAAGTCGCTGTAGTGCTCGTAGCGGCCGGCGACGTCGATGCGCAGCGGATCGACCGGCGTTGCGGCCAGGTCGACGTAGATCGCCTCGACGTCGCGGTAGTGAGTGCCGGCGTCGGTCGGGGTGAAGCCGGGGTAGGACTGGGCGCCGCCGTCGATGTAGGAGATCGGGATTCCGGCGCCGATGCCGTAGCTCTCGCGCCGGTATTCCAGGCCCCAGGCGACGTTGAGCGGCCGCGAGCGGCCGACGTCGAAGTCGCGGTTCACGTCGAGGTTGGACGTCCACTGGGTGGTCTGCAGATAGCCGTCGTAGTAATTCTGCGGAGTGGGAGTCCCGGTGCTGTTGAAGACGCCCGCGTTGGCGGAATTCAGCGTATAGGCGTCGAACTGATCGCGCCCGTAGGTGCTGCTCAGGTCCCAGTTCCACAGTGCCAGCATGCCCTTGAGGCCGGCGGTCGCGGAGTAATCGGACTCCTCGCTCGCCTCCAGGGGGTCGAAGCCGAAGGGGTAGGGATAGGTGGTGACCTCGGTCACCGGATCGGTATAGGCAAGCTTGCCCGGCAGGCGGTACTTCTGGAACGACTGGGCGTCCTTGTCGCCGTAGGTTGCGAGCACGTAGAACTGCATGGCGCTGTCAAAATTGAATCCGGCATTCAGCTCGACGAGCTTCAGGTCGTATTGCGCATCGCCTTCCTCGGCCCCGAGATACGGATAACCCGCTACTTCGGGCATGTTCGAGTCCGGATAGGTCGCGAGGTTGGCAGGGTTGATGACCCGCTCGTCGATCGCGCTGCGGTTGCTGTCGCCGTGATGGTGGTATTCGGCGGTGACGTTGAAGAAACTGTTGTCGAGGGGCTGGAAGCCGATGTTGCCCATGACATCGCCGGTGTCGCCGCCGCCGTCGTAGTAGCCGCCATAGGTCCCGCTGAGGTTGCCGCCCGAGGAGTTACTCTTCAGGATGATGTTGATGACACCGGCGATCGCATCGCTGCCGTACTGCGCGGCGGCACCGTCGGTGAGCACCTCGATGTGATCGATGGCGTCCACCGGGATGAAGCCCAGATCGACTCCGGCGCAGCCCTGGAAGGGCCCGCTGTCCACCTCTATGT
>JASHTN010000071.1 GCA_030040525.1 Gammaproteobacteria bacterium
CGCGATGCGGACTGGTGGGTGAGCGAGCGCGCGGTGGACGCGCTCGCCGAGATCGGCAGCAAGCGCGCCGTGCCGCGCCTGATGGAGATGCTGAAGGCGCCGGCCAACGACAAGGCGACGCCGATCGTGGTGCGGGCGCTCGGCAAGCTCGGCGATGCGCAGCTGGTCGATACGCTGCTGCCGCTCATCGCGCGCCCCGAGCGCGAGATCCGCATCGAGGCGATCCAGGCGCTGTCGCGGGTCGCGGACGAGAGCCGCGCCGAGCAGGTGCGCAGCGAGCTGCAGGCGCAGGCGGCCTCGCCCGATCAGACGATCTCGCGCATGGCGGCGGCCGCAGTGACCGAGCTCAACAACCGCATCGCGGGCATCGCGACGCTCGGCTCTGCGGCCGCGCCGCCGATTCCCCCGCCCGCGCCCACCGGCGCGCACCCGCCGCAGAAGCCCGCGGAAGCGGCCAGGACGCTGCTGATCTCCGAGCAGGCGCTGCAGCAGGCGCAGAAGCAGGCGGAAGCCGCCGCCCGGCTCGATATCCAGGTCCTCAAGCCCGGCGACATCATCGAGGGCCGCTACAAGTTCATCGACCGCATCGGGCGCGGCGCCTTCGGCACCGTGCTGCTGATGGAGGACACGGTGGTCGACGAGCGGCTGATCCTGAAGTTCCTCAACCCCAACGTCTCGCAGGACGAGGAGGTGATGAAGCGCTTCGTGCACGAGCTGCGCTACTCGCGCAAGATCACCCACAAGAACGTGATCCGCATCTACGACTTCCTCTATATCCAGGGGAATTACGCAATCTCGATGGAGTACTTCCCCTCGCACACGCTCGGCAGCGAGGTCGTGAACGACAAGCCCATCGAGCTCAAGCGCGCGCTGAAGTTCGCCATCGACATCTGCACCGGGATGACGGTCGCGCATCAGGTCGGGATCGTGCACCGCGACCTGAAGCCCGCCAATGTGCTCATCAACCAGGAGGGGCTGCTGAAGATCGTCGACTTCGGCGTCGCCGCCGCGCAGCGCGAGGGCGATACGCAGCTCACCAAGACCGGCTACGTGATCGGCTCGCCGAAGTACATGGCGCCCGAGCAGATCCTCGGCAAGAAAGTCGACGAGCGCGCCGACATCTACGCGCTCGGCGTCATCATGTACGAGATGATGACCGGTGTGCCGCCGTATTCGCGCGGCGACCACATGTCGGTCATGTACCAGCACGTGCAGGGCAAGGCGCGCTCTCCCCAGGAGGTCAATGGGACGCTGCCGCCCGGGCTCGCCGACCTCATCATGAAGGCGATGGCGGTCGACAAGGCGCGGCGCCCCCAGTCCATGGGCGAGCTCAGCACCGCGCTCGAGCGGTACCTGAATTGAGGCCCTCTCGCGCCCGCGCGGCCCCGGCCCCCCACCCCGGCCTCCCGGACTGGATTCGACGCCGCGGCGCGGGGGGCGGTGCCCGACTGCTTGCCAAAGTTCGTGCGTTACGTCAAATTTCTGACGACAAGCTGTTGATCCTCTTGCCCATTTCGGGCAAAACAGCCTGATTCAGAGTCTGCGGCTCGGGGGTAAGGCTTGGCACGCATCGATGCGTTCCTGAAGCTCGGCACACAGCAGGGCTGCTCGGACGTGCACCTGGCAGTCGGGGTGCCGCCGATGCTGCGCATGCACGGCGACCTGCTGCCGATCAAGTTCCGCGATCTGCGCGCGGTTGAGCTCGAGGGCTACATCGCCGAGATCCTGACGCGCTCGCAGACCGAGCACTTCGCCACCGGGCAGGACCTGGACTTCTCGTACGTGTCCGCCGAGGGCGGTCGCTTCCGCGTCAACGTCTACCGCAAGGAGACCGGCATCGGCGCCACCTTCCG
Source organism: Gammaproteobacteria bacterium (assembly GCA_030040525.1). Lineage (GTDB taxonomy): Bacteria > Pseudomonadota > Gammaproteobacteria > Steroidobacterales > Steroidobacteraceae > 13-2-20CM-66-19. The sequence continues at coordinate 1,854 of JASHTN010000071.1, forward strand.
CTCGATTCCCGCCGATGTGCCGACCCTGGAGAAGCTGCAGCTGCCGCCGATCGTCACCAAGCTCTGCGACTTCCACCAGGGCATGGTGCTGGTGACCGGCTCGACCGGCACCGGCAAATCGACGACGCTGGCGGCGATGATCGATCACCTCAACTCGACCCGCAAACTCAACATCATCAGCCTCGAGGACCCGATCGAGTTCGTGCACCCGAGCAAGATGAGCCAGGTGATCCAGCGCGAGCTCGGCACGCACATTCCGAGCTTCGCGGAGGGGGTGCGCGCGGCGATGCGCGAGGACCCGGACGTGATCCTGGTCGGCGAGCTGCGTGATGCCGAGACCATCTCCATGGCGATGACCGCGGCGGAAACCGGGCATCTGGTGCTCGGCACCCTCCACACCACCGGCGCCGTCAAGACCATCGACCGCATCATCGATGCGCTGCCGGTCGAGGAGCGCGAGCAGACCAAGAGCTTCCTCGCCCAGAGCCTGCTGGCAGTGGTCACGCAGGTGCTGATCAAGACCGCGGATGCGCACGGCCGGCGCGCGATCTGCGAGGTGCTGGTGATGACCAAGGCGATCGCCAAGCTCATCCAGACCGAGCAGACCCACCAGATCCCGAGCCAGCTGCAGATGGGGCGCGATCTCGGGATGCAGCTGCTCGACCAGGCGCTGCTCGCCGCCATCAACGCCCGCACCATCGACCCGGACGACGCCTACAACTACGCCAGCGAGAAGCGCGCCTTCCAGAAGTTCGTCACCGACACCAGCATGCTGCCGAAGCTCGAGGCCACCGGCCCCGTAGCCGCGCCCGCGCGCCCGGCGGCCGGCTCGAGCGGCTGAAGCCGCCTGGCCCGACACATGGCCCAGATCGACGCCTACCTGATCGAAGTGCTGGACAGGCGCGGCTCGGACCTGCATTTCATCGCCGGTGACCCGCCGCGCATCCGCGTGCACGGCGACCTGACGCCGCTCAAGCCCGAGAAGCTGGCCGCCGAAGCCGTCAAGCAGTCGCTCTACGAGATCATGCCGAAGGCCGCGCTCGAGCGCTTCGAGTCCAAGGACGGCGCCGACTTCGCCTACACGCTCGAGGGCCGGGGGCGCTTCCGCGTCAACGTCATGCGGCACCTGAACGGCATGGGATCCGTGTGCCGCGCGATTCCCTCCAAGGCGCTGACGCTCGAGGAGCTGAAGCTCCCGGAGGCAGTGCGGCAGATGTGCCGCGCCAACAACGGGCTGATCCTCGTCACCGGCAAGACCGGCTCGGGCAAGTCGACGACTCTCGCCGCGATGATCGACGACATCAACCGCCGCGTGCAGGGCCACATCCTCACCGTCGAGGATCCGATCGAGTTCGTGCACGAGAGAAGGAGCTGCCTGATCAGTCAGCGCGAGATCGGCGTGCACAGTCCGAGTTTCGCGGCCGCGCTGCACTCGGCCCTGCGCGAGGACCCGGACGTGATCCTGGTCGGCGAGCTGCGCGACCTCGAGACCATGAGCATCGCGGTGACAGCCGCGGAGATGGGCATTCTCGTCATGGGCACGCTGCACACCAACGGTGCCGCCCAGACGGTCGACCGCATGGTGAACGTCTTCCCCGCCGACAAGCAGTCGCATGTGCGCACCATGCTGTCGACCTCGCTCCGCGGGGTCGTCTCGCAGCAGCTGCTGCAGCGCGCCGACAAGCAGGGCCGCGTCGCGGCGCTCGAGATCCTGGTGAATACCCCGGCCGCCGCCAACCTGATCCGCCAGGGCAAGCTCGATCAGCTCGAGAACACCATGCAGGCGGGCGGCGCGTTCGGCATGCGCACCATGGATACCGCGATCGAGCAGCTGCTGCACCAGCGCCTGATCACCGGCAAGGAGGCCTACAAGAAAGGCATCAACAAGGCGAAGTTCGAGGAGCTGAAGGATTCCGGCTGAAGCCGCGCGGTACGCCGGCTGCGAGCTCCCTGTAAACTAGCCGGATGCCCCGGCGGATCTTCGTCACCACGGCGCTGCCCTACGCCAACGGCCCGTTCCACATCGGGCACATCATGGAGTACATCCAGGCGGACATCTGGGTGCGCTTCCAGAGAATGCAGGGTCAGCAGGTGCATTTCGTCTGCGCGGACGACGCCCACGGCGCCCCCATCATGCTCAAGGCGGAGGCCGAGGGGATCAGCCCGCAGCAGCTGGTTGCGCGCGTCGCCGCCGACCGGCCGCGCTATCTCCAGGGCTTTCACCTCAGCTTCGATCACTGGCACTCGACGGATTCCCCGGAGAACACGCGCCTGTCGCAGGACATCTACGCGCGCCTCAAGGCGGCCGGCCTCATCTACCGCAAGTCGGTCGAGCAGTTCTTCGACCCGCTCAAGGGCATGTTCCTGCCCGACCGCTACGTCAAGGGCGAGTGCCCGAACTGCCATTCGCCGGATCAGTACGGCGATGCCTGCGAGGTGTGCGGCACGGTGTATGCCCCCACCGACCTCATCGATCCGTACTCCGCGCTCACGGGCGCGAAGCCGCTGCTCAAGGCGTCCGAGCACCTGTTCTTCCGCCTCTCCGACCCGCGCTGCGTCGCCTTCCTCGAGGACTGGCTCGGCACCCCGGGGAGGCTGCAGCCGCAGGTCGTCAACAAGGCGCGCGAGTGGCTCGCGGGCAGCGGCGCGCAGGCGCTCGCCGACTGGGACATCTCGCGCGACGCCCCCTACTTCGGCATTCCGATCCCGGATGCGCCCGGCAAGTACTTCTACGTCTGGCTGGACGCGCCGATCGGCTACCTTGCCGCCCTCGAGAGCTACTTCGAGAGCGGCAAGGCCGCCGCCAACGGCGAGCCGCGCAGCTTCGAGCAATTCCTCGCCGCCCCGGACACCGAGCAGATCCACTTCATCGGCAAGGACATCATCTACTTCCACACGCTGTTCTGGCCGGCGATGCTGCGCTTTGCGGGTCCGCCGTACCGGGTTCCCGCGCACGTGTATGTTCATGGCTTCATTACCGTCTCGGGCGCGAAGATGTCGAAATCGCGTGGCACGGGCCTGAGCCCGCTGCGCTACCTCGAGATCGGCATGGACGCCGAGTGGCTGCGCTACTTTCTCGCCGCCAGACTCAACGGCAGCGTCGAGGACCTGGACTTCAATCCGGATGATTTCGTCGCACGCGTCAACAGCGATCTGATCGGCAAGTACGTCAACATCGCGAGCCGCGCCGCGAGCTTCATCACCCGCAGTTTCAACGGCGAGCTGAAGTTCAGCGGCGACACGCGCGAGCTCGTCCGGGCCGCGGGCGACACTGCGGCTCTCGTTCAGAAGAGCTACGAGAACCGCGAGTTCGGCAGGGCGATGCGCGACATCATGGCGTTCGCCGATCGCATCAACCAGGAATTCGACGCGCGCAAGCCCTGGGTGCTGGCACGCGAGCAGAGCCGCGCGGGCGAGCTGCAGGACGTGTGCTCGCGCGCGCTCTACGGCTTCAAGCTCCTGTCGGTGCTGCTCACGCCGGTGCTGCCGGCGGTGAGCGGGCGGGTCGCGCGCGGGCTCTTCGGGCTCGACCGCGGCTTCGTCTGGAGCGACGCTCAGGTGTTACCCGATCGTATCAACCCCTACGAGCACCTCATGACACGCGTGGATCCCAGGCAGCTCGATGCCCTGTTCGACAGCGGTGTGCCCGGAGCGCCGGCGGCAAACGCCGCCGCGGCAACTCCCGCCGCCGCAACCGCCGCCGCCGCGACTGCCGCGGCGGCCTCCGGCAACACCGTGCTCTCGATCGACGAGTTCCGCAGGATCGAGCTGCGCGTTGCGCGCATCGTCAGGGCGGAGACCATCGACGGCGCCGACAAGCTGCTGAAGCTCACGCTCGATCTCGGCACCGAGACCCGCACGGTGTTTGCCGGCATCAAGTCGGCCTACGACCCGGCGTCGCTCACCGGGCGCCTCACCGTCGTGGTCGCCAATCTCGCGCCCCGCAAGATGAAGTTCGGGGTCTCCGAGGGCATGGTGCTGGCGGCGAGCGGTGAGGGACAGGGGCCGTTCCTGCTGTCGGCGGATGCCGGGGCGACGCCCGGCATGAGAATCACCTGAGGCGCACCGCCGGCGCAGTCGCCCAGCCCATGGCCACCGCGGACGACATCGATGCCCTGCTGCCGCAGACGCAGTGCACGCGCTGCGGCTATCCGGGATGCCGCCCGTACGCCGAGGCGATCGCGGCCGGAGAGGCGCCGATCAACCAGTGTCCCCCGGGCGGTGCCGCTACCATCGGCGCGCTCGCGAGGCTGCTCGGCACCGCGCCACTGCCCCTCAATCCCGCCAACGGCATCGAGGGCCCCGGGCTCGTGGCGCAGATCGACGAGGACGCCTGCATCGGCTGCGCGCGCTGCCTGCCGCCGTGCCCGGTCGATGCCATCGTCGGGACGCACCGGCAGATGCACACCGTGGTGCTGGCGCTGTGCACCGGCTGCGAGCTGTGCGTTGCGCCCTGCCCGGTCGATTGCATCCTCATGATGCCGCGGGCGAGTCTGCCCGCGGCGCCGCGTGAGCCGGCGCCGGCGCAGAACCGCGCGCGCTTCGCCGCCCACGGCGCGCGGCTCGGGCAACGTGCCGGCGAGCGTGCCGCGCTGGTGGCCGCGCGCAAACAGCTCTGAAGCGGTGCGCACCATGCATCCGGCTACCCGCGCGGCGATCTTCCGGCGCCTCAAGGCCGCGAACCCCGCCCCGACCACCGAGCTCCTCTTTGGCTCGCCGTTCGAGCTGCTGGTCGCGGTCATGCTCTCGGCGCACACCACCGACAAGAGCGTCAACGCCGCCACCCGCGAGCTGTTCCCGGTCGCCAATACGCCCGCTGCGATCGTCGCCCTCGGTGTCGAGGGTGTGAAGCCGTACATCCGTCCCGTCGGGCTCTACAACACCAAGTCGAAGAACCTCGTCGGCCTCGCGCAGGCGCTCATCGAGCGGCACGACGGCCAGGTGCCGGGCGACCGTGCGGCGCTCGAGGCGCTCCCCGGCGTCGGCCGCAAGACCGCGAGCATCATTCTCAACATGGTGTTCGGCGAAGCGGAGATCGCGGTCGACACCCACATTTTTCGGGTCGCCAACCGCACCGGGCTCGCCCCGGGGCGCACGCCGCGCGAGGTCGAAGAGGCACTGCGCCGCAACACGCCCCCCGCGTACCGCAAGGACGCTCACCACTGGCTGATTCTCCACGGCCGCTACGTCTGCACCGCGCGCGCGCCGAAGTGCCCGACCTGCATCATCCGCGACCTGTGTGAGTTCGCGCACAAGACCCGGCCCAAACCGCCGCAGCCGGCCGTTCGCCTGCGGCGCGCTGCGCGCCGCGCCTTCGGGCCGGCGCGCCGGCGGCGCAGCCGCCGCTGAGGCAGATCGGCGATCACCACGCGGAATCATTTTTTCGGGATGTAGAGGTCGGTCAGCGTGCCGGCGACGGCCTCGGCTGCTCCCGCCACCGTTTCGGTGAGCGTTGGGTGGGGATGAATCGTCAGCCCGATGTCCTCGGCATCGCAGCCGGTCTCCACCGCGAGCGCCACCTCACTGATCAGCTCCCCGGCGTTGGTACCGACGATGCCGCCGCCGAGCACCCGGTGGCTGTCAGGGTCGAACAGCAGCTTCGTGAACCCGTCCTCGCGCCCGAGCGACAGCGAGCGGCCGTTGGCCACCCAGGGGAAGCTGCCTTTGCTGAAGGCGGTGCCGCCGGCACGCGCCTCGGTTTCCGTCAGCCCGACCCAGGCGATCTCCGGGTCGGTGTAGGCCACGGCGGGAATCACGCGCGCGTCGAAAGCGCTCTTGTGGCCGGCGGCGACCTCCGCCGCCACCTTACCCTCGTGCATCGCCTTGTGGGCGAGCAGCGGGACGGAGGCGATGTCGCCGATCGCGAAGATATGCGGCACGTTGGTGCGCATCTGCCGGTCGGTCGGAATGAAGCCGCGCTCGGACACCAGCACCCCGGCCTGCTCGGCGCCAACAGCCAAGCCGTTCGGCACGCGGCCGACCGCCACCAGCACCCGCTCGAACAGCTGCGGCTCCGGCGCCTTGTCGCCCGCGAAACTCACCTTGAGTCCCTTGGCCTGCGGCTCAACGGCCGCCACCTTGGTGCCGAGCAGGATCTGCTGGTAGCGACCGCGGATGCGCCGCTCGAGCGGCCGCACCAGGTCCGGATCGCAGCCCGGCATCAGCTGCGGCGTAAGCTCCACGACGCTGACGCGACTGCCGAGGGCATCGTAGACGCACGCCATCTCGAGCCCGATGATGCCGCCGCCCACCACCAGGAGGCCGCCGGCGACCTCCGGCAGCTCGAGCGCGTCGGTCGAGTCCATGATGCGCGGATCGGCCGGCAGTCCCGGCAGCCGTATGGGCTCGGATCCGGCGGCGATGATGCACTGCTCGAAACGGATGCGCTGTGAGCCGCTCGCGCTCATCACCTCGAGCACGTTGGGCCCGACGAAGCGCCCGGTGCCCTGCACCAGCGTCACCTTGCGCTGCCTGACGAGCACCCGCAGGCCGCCGGTGAGCTTGCCCACCACCGAGTTCTTCCAGGCGCGCAGCCGCACCCGATCGATCCGCGGCGCACCGAAGGCGATACCGCGCTCGCCCATCTCGGCGGCGTCCTCGATCACCTTGGCGGCATGCAGCAGCGCCTTGGAAGGAATGCAGCCCACGTTCAGGCACACTCCGCCAAGCTCCGCCCAGCGCTCCACCAGCGTGACCTTGAGGCCGAGGTCCGCGGCGCGGAACGCAGCCGTGTAGCCGCCGGGACCTGAGCCCAGGACCAGCAGCTGCGTCGAGGCGTTGAAATCGCCCGCGGCACGCTCGGCCGGACCGCTTCGCGGCTGCGGCATGCGCACCGTGTCGCCCGGAGCCTCGGTGCGGGCGGAAGACGAGGCGCCGGGCGCAGCGCTCGCGGCTGCGCCGGCCGCGGTCTCGAGCCGCGCAATCAGCGAGCCCTTGGAGACCTTGTCGCCGCGCTTGAGCAGCACCTCGCTGAGCGTGCCGGCGGCAGTCGCGGGCACATCCATCGAGGCCTTGTCGGTCTCGAGCGTGATGAGCGGGGAATCGAGCTCGACGGCGTCACCGGCCTTGACCAGCACGTCCACCACTTCGACGTCGCTGAAGTTGCCGATGTCTGGGACCAGAAGCTCCACACGACTCACAGCACCGCCTCGAGCAGAGCGCGGGGATCGGCGAGCGTCTGCGCCAGGAAGGTCGTGAAGCGCGCCGCCATTGCGCCGTCGATGACGCGATGATCGTAGGAGAGCGACAGCGGCAGAATCAGGCGCGCGACGAACGCGCCGTCGCGGAACACCGGTCGCATCGACGCGCGCGACACGCCGAGGATCGCGACCTCGGGCGCGTTGATGATGGGAGTGAAGGCCGTACCGCCGATCCCGCCGAGGCTGGAGATGGTGAAGCAGCCGCCCTGCATGTCGGTCGGCGGCAGCTTGCCCGAGCGCGCCTTCTCCGCCAGCGCAGCGAGCTGGCGGGCGAGCTGGTAGACGTCCATGCGGTGCGCCTCGCGCACCACCGGCACGACCAGCCCGTTGGCGGTGTCGGCCGCGAACCCGACGTTGATGAACTTGCGTACGATGAGATTCTGGCCGCTGGGATCGAGCGCCGAGTTGAAACGCGGAAATTCCTGCAGCGTCTTGACGCACGCGCGCATGATGAAGGCAAGCGGCGTGAGCTTGACGCCCGCGGCCTGCGCGCGGTCCTTGAGCGCGGCACGCGTCTGCTCGAGATCGGTGATATCGGCCTCGTCGAACTGGGTGACGTGCGGGATATTGGCCCAGCTCGCCTGCAGGCGCGGGCCCGAGATGCGCTGAATGCGCGACAGCGGCTGCGTCTCGACCGGCCCGAACTGCGCGAAGTCGACCTGCGGCAGTGCCGGCAGCGTCCCGCCTGCCGCTGCGGGTGCCGCGACCGGAGCGGCTGCCATGGCCGGCGCGGGCGGGGCGCGCGTGGCCGCTGCGCCCGGAACGAGCGCGCTCTTCACGAACGCCTTGACGTCCTCGTGGGTGATGCGCCCCTTGAAGCCACGCCCCGTGACGCGCGCCAGGTCCACGCCCAGCTCGCGCGCGAACTGGCGCACCGAGGGTCCCGCGTGTGCGCGCGAGAACCCCGGCTCGTCGATCGGCGCCAGATCACTGCGGAAGGAGGTCGGCCTGCCGAGCTGCGACCGGGGCACGAACGCGCCGCCGGCAGCGGCACCGGCCTCCGGTGCGGCGGTCGCCCCCGGCGCTGCGGGCGCGGTGCCCGCAGCCGCGGCGCCCGGCGCGAGCGCGCTCTTCACGAACGCCTTGACGTCCTCGTGCGTGATACGCCCCTTGAAGCCACGCCCGGTGATCCGTGCCAGGTCGACGCCGAGCTCGCGCGCGAACTTGCGCACCGAGGGTCCGGCGTGGGCGCGCGAAAACCCCGGCTCGTCGATCGGCGCCAGGTCACTGCGGAAGGAGGTCGGCTTGCCGAGCTGCGAGCGGGGAACGAGCTGCCCGCCCGACGCGGGTGTCGCGGCAGGCGCTGGGCCGGGCGCGGGGGCCGGTGCGGCCGCTGCAGCCGCAGCCGCCTCGGTTGCCGATCTCAGCGTTGCGACCAGGTCGCCGGTGGAGACGGTGCCGCCCTTGGCCACGTGCAGCTTCTCGATGACGCCACCGGCGGTCGAGGGGACGTCCATGGTTGCCTTGTCGGACTCGAGCGTGATGAGCGGGGTCTCCGGCGCCACGCTCTCCCCGGGCTTCACCAGCACGTCGATGACGGCAACGTCCTTGAAGTTGCCGAGATCCGGTACGCGAACTTCCACCAGGCGGGCTGCGGCGCTCATGCGGCTGGCAGGCCCGTCAGACTTTCCAGGGCACCGGCTTGGCGGGATCGATGC
>JASHTN010000072.1 GCA_030040525.1 Gammaproteobacteria bacterium
CGTCGACCGTGCGGTGCGCATCCGCGGCGTGCGCCCGCGGGTCTTCCGTACCGACCGCGAGCAGCCCGCGCTCGAGCGCCCGGGCGACGATCCCGAACTCGAGCGCGCCCGCGATCATGCGCGGAAACAGCGTGACGACCTCGATCTTCACTGTTCCAGCTCCGCCGGCCAGTCCACCACCACGGTGCCGGCCGCGACGTCGACCCGGCGCAGGTGCTTCGGCAGCGCCAGCACCCAGTGCTCGCGGCCGCCCGGCTCCCGCGCCACCATCACCGCGCCTGCCGGCGCATCCACGAAATGGCTCACCACCCCGAGCGACACCCCCTCGAGGTTGCGCACGCTCATCCCGACGAGGTCCACCCGGTAGTACTCGCGCTCGGCCGTCGGCGGGAGCGCCGCGCGCTCGATCTCGATCACCGCCCCGGTGAGCGCTGCCGCCCCGTCGCGGCCCGCGACCCCTTCGAGCTGCGCCACCAGACCCGCACCGTGGCCGCGCCCGCTCGTCAGCCGGCGCGTGACGCGCTCGCCGCTCGGCAACCGCAGCAGCCACTCGCGGTACTCGAGCAGCCGCTGCGGCGGATCGGTGTACGAGGCGACGTGGATCCAGCCCCTTATGCCGTACGGGGCACCCAGACGCCCGAGCTCGATTGCGGCCACGGCTGTTGTACCCGCAGGCGCACGCCGTGCCCGACCTAGGCAGCGGCCTGCTTGCGGTAGGCGGCCACGAGGTGCCGCACGCGGTCGGACGGGTGCGCGCCCTTCCCCACCCAGTAGTCTATGCGCGGCAGATCGAGCCTGAGCTTCGTTTCGCCGCGACGGGCGATCGGGTTGAAGAACCCCACGCGCTCCAGGCTCGGGCCGCCCTGGCGCTTGCGGCTGTCGGTCACGACGACGTGATAGAAGGGCTGGTTACGCCCTCCGCGCCGCGTCAGGCGAATGGTTACCATGGTCGTATCGCTCTCAAAGGGTCCACAGGGTCAAGGCCCGCGACGAGGCGCGCCGCCCCAAAAAAGAGCGCGGATTCTACGCAAGCTGCGAATCCTGCGCCAGTTTTTCACTATTTGACCCTCAGAACGGCGGGCCACCCTTGAAGGCGCTCATCAGGCGCCTCAGGTTCCCGCCTTTCATGCGCTTCATGACCCGCTGCATCTCCTGAAACTGCCGCAGCAGGCGGTTCACGTCCTGCACCTGGACGCCCGAGCCTCCGGCGATGCGCCGCCGGCGCGAGCCGTCGATGATGCCGGGGTTGCGCCGCTCGCGCGGGGTCATGGAGTTGATGATGGCGATCTGGCGGCGCAGGTCGCGATCACTCTGATCGGCCGATACCGCACCCTTTTTCTGGATCGCTCCGGGGAGCTTATCGAGCAGCGCACCGAGCCCGCCCATCTTCTGCAGCTGCTCGAGCTGGCTCTTGAGGTCGGCCATGTCGAAGCTCTTGCCCTTGACGACTTTGCGCGCGAGACGCTCGGCCTCGTCGCGGTCGACCTGGCGGTGAACCTGCTCGACGAGGCTGACGATGTCTCCCATGCCGAGGATGCGGGTCGCCATGCGCTCAGCGTCGAAGGGCTCGAGCGCCTCGGTCTTCTCGCCGACACCGAGGAATACGATCGGCTTGCCGGTGATCTGCCGAACCGAGAGCGCCGCACCCCCGCGGGCATCGCCGTCGGCCTTGGTGAGAATCACGCCGGTGAGGTCGAGCGCCGCACCGAAGGCGCGCGCGGCGTTGACCGCGTCCTGACCGGCCATCGCATCGACGATGAACAGCCGCTCGGCGGCGTGCACCGCGGCGTCGATGTCGCGCACCTCGTCCATGAGCACCGCATCGACGTGCAGCCGCCCGGCGGTGTCGACGATCAGCACGTCAAAGACGCCGCTGCGGGCGCGCTCGAGCGCCGCCCGCGCGATGCCGGCCGGCGCCGCAAGGGGGTCCGCCGCAAAGTACTCCGCGTGCACCTGGCCCGCGAGACGCTCGAGCTGCAGCATCGCCGCCGGGCGGCGCACGTCGGTGCTCGCGAGCAACACGCGCTTGCGCTCGCGCTCGATGAGCAGCCGCGCGAGCTTGGCCGCAGTCGTGGTCTTGCCGGCGCCCTGGAGTCCCGCGAGCAGCACCACCACCGGCGGCTGCGCGCGCAGGGTGAAGGCCGTGCCCGGCCCGCCCATGAGCGCGGTGAGCTCGGCGTGCAGGATGCCGATGAAGGCCTGGCCCGGGGTGAGGCTGCCGGCGACCTCGGCGCCGAGCGCCTTGGCTTTCACCGCCTCGATGAAAGTCTTCACCACTGGCAGTGCGACGTCCGCTTCGAGCAGCGCCACGCGCGTCTCGCGCAGCGCCGCGGTGATGTTCTCCTCGGTGATGCGGCCACGGCCCCGCAGCGTCTCGAGGGTGCGGCTGAGGCGTGCTGTCAGGTTGTCGAACATGCCCCTATGCTAGCAGCCGGTGCGGCCGTCGAGGCTGCGGACCCCGAGGCGCTGTGAGTCGCCGCTACCTTCGAGGAACACGCCCTTGAACCTCCCTCCCACCGCCCTGCCGCTGTTCGGGCTGCTTGCGCTGCTCGTGCTGCTGCTGATCGTCGCTTTCTCCTCCGGCACCGAGGTCGCGATGCTCTCGGTCAACCGCTACCGCATCCGGCACCGCGCCCAGGCCGGGCAGCTCTCGGCGCGGGTGCTCGAGCGGCTGCTGCACAAGCCCGACGAGTGGCTGGGTGCCAATCTGGTGATCCTCGCCGCGGCCAGCGTGTTCGCCTCCGCGATCGCGACGCTGCTCGCCGAGCGCACCGGCCAGCGCTACGCGGTGCCGGCGGCCGGGGTGGCGCTCACCCTCGTGGTCATCGTGTTCTGCGAGCTCACCCCGAAGATCTATGCCGCCTCCAACCCGGAGGGCGTTGCGCTGCACGCCGCGGGCATCTACCGCGTGCTGGTGCTGGTGGCGCGGCCGGCGCTGTGGCTCACCAACAGCATGGCGTACGGCTTCCTCGGCCTGTTCGGCGTGGGGCGCGCCACGCACCCGAGCCAGGCGCTGAGCGCCGAGGAGCTGCGTACGGTGGTGACCGAAGCCGCGCCGGTGATTCCGGCCCGCCACCGGCAGATGCTGCTGTCGATCCTCGACCTCGGGCGCATCACGGTGAATGACATCATGATTCCGCGGCAGGAGATCTCCGGCATCGACCTCAACGAGAGCTGGGAAGAGATCCTCGACCGGCTGCGCCAGACGCCGCATACGCGGCTGCCGGTGTACGAAGGCGAGCTCGACAACCTGATCGGGCTCCTGCACATGAAGCGCGTCGCGCGCGAGCTGGTCCGCGGTGAGCTCACCCGCGAGCGGCTCATCGAGATCGCGCGCGGCCGCGAGTCCTACTTCGTGCCGGAAGGCACGCCTCTCAACGTGCAGCTGGCGCACTTCCAGCGCAACCGCCGGCGCTTCGCGTTCGTGGTGAACGAGTACGGCGACATCGAGGGGCTGGTGACGCTCGAGGATATCCTCGAGGAGATCGTCGGCGAGTTCACGACCGACCCCGCCACGGTGACCCACAAGGACGTGCACGTCGAGCGCCCGGGCGTGTTCATCGTGAACGCGAGCGCCACGGTGCGGGCGCTGAACCGCGCGCTCGGGTGGCAGCTGCCGACCGGGGGACCGAAGACCATCAACGGGCTGCTGCTCGAGCACCTCGAGACCATTCCCGATCCCGGCACCATGGTGCGGGTCGGAGCCTACGAGTTCGAGGTGCTGCAGGTGGCGGACAACGCCATCCGCACCGTGCGCGTGCGGGCTCCGGCCCCTCAGCTGCCCGGCGCCGCGAATGCGGCCTCGAGCGCCTGAGCAACCCGCTCCACGGGCCGCAGCGCGAGGCTCCCCGATGCCTTGCGCGGAGTGTTCTCGCGCGGCAGCACGGCGAGAGTGAACCCCTGCGCCTGCGCTTCCCGCAAGCGCTCGTCGCCATACGGCACGGGTCGCACCTCCCCCGTGAGGCCGAGCTCGCCGAAGGCGATCAGGTGGGCCGGCAGCGGCACTGCGCGCAGGCTGGAGGCGAGCGCCAGCACCACCGGCAGGTCCCAGGCGGTCTCGGCGATCTCGATGCCGCCGACGACGTTCACGAACACGTCGTGCTCCTGAAGCGAGAGCCCCGCATGCCGGTTCACGACCGCCAGCAACATGGCAAGCCGGTTGGCGTCGAGCCCCTGCGCGATGCGCCGCGGCGCGCCGAAGCGCATGCGGTCGACGAGGGCCTGCAGCTCGATGAGCAGCGGCCGCCCGCCGTCGCGCGTCACGGTGACGATGCTGCCGGGAGCGGGCTGCGGCGGGCGAGCGAGGAAGATCGCCGCCGGATTCTTCACTTCCTTGAGGCCCGTGGCGGTCATGGCGAAGAAGCCGAGCTCGTTCACCGCGCCGAAGCGGTTCTTGGTGGCGCGCACGATGCGATAGCGGCTGCCCGCCTCGTGCTCGAAATACAACACCGTGTCCACCAGATGCTCGAGCAGCTTCGGTCCCGCGAGCGC
>JASHTN010000073.1 GCA_030040525.1 Gammaproteobacteria bacterium
CCGCCGGGCCGTGCGGCGCACGGCGCTGGTGTGCGCCCTGGTCGCCGCCGCGTTCTATGTCGGCTTCATCGTCATGATGCTGCTCCGCGCCACGAGATGAGCCAGCCGCCGCGAGCGAACCTGAGTCTCTTCTGGAAGCTGCTGGCCATCGCCGTCGGCAGCTTCGGCTTCGGCTTCGCGCTCGTGCCGCTCTACAACGTGCTGTGCTCGGTCACCGGCTATGGCGACCAGGCGAAGCTCCTGCAGAAGGTCAGGGCGATCGAGCACCCGGACCCGAGCCGCACGGTCGAGGTGGAGTTCCTCACCGACGTCGCGAGCGCCGGCAGCTGGGAGTTCCGGCCCGAGGTGCGCCGCATCGAGGTGCACCCGGGCGAGCTCTACACGGCGAAGTTCTGGGCCAGGAACCTCACCGGCCGCGACATGACGGCGCAGGCGGTGCCCAACATCTCGCCGTCCGAGGTCGCCGCCTACTTCCACAAGACCGAGTGCTTCTGCTTCAGGCCGCAGCATTTCAGGCTCAACGAGGGGCGCGACATGCCGGTGCGCTTCATCATCGACCCCTCGCTGCCGAAGCACATCGACGTCGTGACGCTCGCCTACACGTTCTTCGACGCCTCCTCGCGTGCCAGCGGCGAGCGGCATTAGCGAACCTTCACCGGAAGCCAACGACATGACCGACGCACACGCGACCGACAGCAGCCGCTACTACATCCCGCATCACAGCCCCTGGCCGATCCTGGGCTCAGTGACGCTGTTCACCGTCATGGCGGGAGCGGTCCTGTACCTGAACGACTGGGCGGGAATGTGGACCCTGATCCCCGGGGCGGTGCTGCTCGCCTGCCTGTTCGTCTTCTGGTTCCACACGGTGATCGGCGAGAACCAGCGCGGCATCTACAACCTGCAGGTCGATCGCAGCTTCCGCATGGGGATGATGTGGTTCATCTTCTCCGAGGTGATGTTCTTCGGCGCGTTTTTCGGCGCGCTGTTCTATGCACGGGTGCTGTCGGTGCCGTGGCTCGCCGGGCACGGCGTGAAGGTCTTCACCAACTACATTCTCTGGCCGCACTTCGAGGGGCTGTGGCCGACCAACGGCCCGGCGCACGTCGGCGGGCGCGCGGACTCGAGCTTCAACGTCATGAACCCTTACGGCATCCCGGCGCTCAACACCGCGATCCTGCTGACCAGCGGGCTGACGGTGACCATTGCGCACCATGCGCTGCGCGCGGGTAAGCGCGTGCAGCTCGCCGTCTTCCTCGCCCTCACCTTCCTGCTCGGATTCACCTTCGTCGGCCTGCAGGCCCACGAGTACGGCGAGGCCTACCGCAGCATGGGGCTCAGGCTCTCGACCGGGATCTACGGCTCGACGTTCTTCATGCTGACGGGCTTCCACGGTCTGCACGTCACGATCGGAGCGATCATGCTCACGGTCATCTGGCTGCGGGTGCTCTCCGGGCACTTCACGCCCAAGCGGCACTTTGCCTTCGAAGCGGTGTCCTGGTACTGGCACTTCGTCGACGTGGTGTGGCTCGGGCTGTTCATCTTCGTCTATTGGCTGTAGCGCGACCCCGGGAAAAGCGCGGCTGCCACGACAGGCGAGTGTTAAGCTGCCATCAGGACGCGCGATCTCGCGGGGATCCCGGCTGCAGCCGCGCGCCGGCTAATGCGGCGCGACCGGCTCGACGCCGTGCGGCGAGATGAGCCCGAAGTACCAGGCGATCATCAGCAGCGCAAACAGCAACAGCGAGAGCGTGATGCGCACGGTGAGCGCGCGCGCCAGCTTGCGCGAATCCTCCTCGCCGCGGCCGCGCGACAGATGAAACAGCCCGCTGGCGAGGCTCACGACGATGGCCGCGAGCGTCGCGAGGATCAGCACCCAGATAAGGGGTCCAAGCTGCATGAGCCTCGCGCAGTGTAGCGCGGACGAGCGCGCCGCAGAGGCACGATGCCGCTGCTGCTGAAGCTCGGCGGGCGTGTGTTCGCGCCCTCGCTCCTCGCCACCTGTCTCACGGCGCTGGCGTGCGCCGGGTTCGTGCGGCTCGGGCTTTGGCAGTGGCACAAGGGCGTGCATGCCCGCTACGAGTGGACGGAGTTCGCGAGCGGCGCGGACGAGGTGCAGGCTCTCGCCGGGCGGCGCCTCGTCGCCGTACGGCTGTTCCAGCGCGTCAGCCTCGCCGGCAGGCTCGATCCCGAGCACCAGTTCCTGCTCGACAACCGCACCGCGCGCGGCAATGCCGGCTACGAGGTGCTCACCCCGCTGACGCGCGCCGACAGCGGCCAGGTGCTGCTCGTCGACCGTGGCTGGGTGCCGTTCACCGGCTCGCGGGCGCATCTGCCGGACGTCTCGTTCGCGAGTCCCGGGCGGCTGCAGCTCAGCGGACGGGTCGCCGACCTCCCGAGCGCCGGACTTGCGAGCGGCCGGGCGCCGCCCGACTGGACGAGTCCCTGGCCGAAGGTGACGAGCTACCCGACGATCCTCGAGCTCGAGCGCGCCCTCGGCAGGTCGCTCGAGCCGCGCATCCTGCTGCTCGACCCACACGAGCCGCTCGGCTTCGTGCGCGACTGGCAGCCGCCGGGCCTGCCGCCGCTGCGCTACCTGTCATACGCCATCCAGTGGTGGTGCTTCGCGGCCCTCGCGGTGGCGATCTGGGCGGTCCTGAGCACGCGCCGCACGGGCTCGCCGCCCCCCGGGCGCCCGACGCCCGCCGCTCCATGAGCGGCGCGGTTCCACAGGCGAGCCTGCGCGCGCGCAACCTGCGCACCGTCGGCACGCTCGCCGCACTGTTCCTGGTGCCGCTCGCCCTCGCGTTCTGCACCTACTACGCGAGCGGCTGGCGTCCGATCCGGCACGTAAATCACGGCGTGCTCATCAGTCCGCCGCGGCCCCTGGCGGCGGTGGGGCTGCCGCAGGTGAGTCTCGCCGCGACGCCGGTCTTCCGCAGGCAGTGGTCGTTGGTCTACGTCGGCGACGGCGCCTGCGATGCGAGCTGCCGCTGGGCGCTCTTCATGATGCGCCAGACCCGCCTCGGGCTCGGCGACGACATGACGCGGGTGGCGCGGGTGTTCCTCGTGAGCAGCGGCTGCTGCGACCGTGAGTTCCTGGCGCGCGACTACCCGGGCCTGGCGGTCATCGATGCGACCGGACCCAGGGGCGCCGCGCTGCTCGCGGAGTTCCCCGGCGCGGGCGTTCCCGGCCGCCGCGCCCACACGCTCTACATCGTCGATCCGCTCGGCAACCTCATGATGAGCTACGATGCGCGCGCGAACCCGCACGGCCTGCTCGAGGACCTGCAGAAGCTGCTGCGGCTGTCGCACATCGGCTGACACCCACAGGCGGCCACCGCAGAACAATGAGGGGTCTTAAGCCCATGCCGCTCGCCCGCTGGATGCGGCGCCTGTGCATTGCGGGCGTGGTGCTCTGTTTCGTCGTGGTCGTGCTCGGGGGCTACGTACGGCTCACGGCCGCGGGCCTCGGTTGTCCGGATTGGCCGGGCTGCTACGGCCACGTCACCCCCTTGGGCGCCGAGCGTGCCCAGGATGCGCAGGCCGCCTACGCCGGCCGCCCGCTCGTTGCCGGCAAGGCGTGGCGCGAAATGATCCACCGCTACGCGGCGGGCGCGCTCGCCCTGGTCATCGTGGTGATCGCCGCGCTCGCCGTCGGCGCCCGGCGGCAGCGCGTGGCGAGCGTGCCGCTCGCGGTCGCGCTGCTCGCGATCGTGCTGCTGCAGGCGATCCTCGGCATGCTGACCGTGACCTGGCAGCTCAAGCCGCTCGTGGTGACGCTGCACCTGCTGTTCGGGCTGACGACGCTCGGGCTCCTCTGGTGGCTCACGCTGTCGCTGCCCGTCACCTCCTGGGGCGCGGCCTCGCTGCAGAGCGCCGGGCGGGCGCTGCGCAGCGGGGCCTCCGCCTATGCGAGCGCGTGGCGCCTCGCGACGGTGGGGCTCGTGGCGCTCGCCGTGCAGATCGCGCTCGGCGGCTGGACGAGCAGCAACTATGCCGCGATCGCCTGCCCGGACTTCCCCACCTGCCAGCACGCCTGGTGGCCGCACATGAGCTTGCGCAGCGCCTTCGTGCTGTGGCACGGGCTCAACATCGACTACGAGGGGGGCAGGCTGGCGAGCTCGGCGCGCATCGCTATTCATGTCACCCACCGCATCGGCGCGCTCGTGGCCACCTGCGCGCTCGCCCTCGCAGCGCTCTACGTGCTGCGGCACCGGGGGCTCGCCCCCGCGCATGCGCGCGCCTGGGCGGTGCTTGCGGCGCTCGTCCTGCAGCTCACCATCGGTATCTCCATGGTGGTGAGGGGCTTTCCGCTCTGGCTCGCCACGGCGCATACCGCCGGGGCGGCATTGCTGCTGCTCGCGACGCTCGCGCTGCTGCGCTCGCTCGCCGCCAGGGCGCCGCCATGAGGCTCTGACCGCGCTGAGGATCTGCTAGGCTGGTCGTCCCGCCGCCAGCCCCCGGTCCTGAGCCTCAAGCGAGCCCCGTGGCGA
>JASHTN010000074.1 GCA_030040525.1 Gammaproteobacteria bacterium
GTGCGCGCGCGCGCCGGCCTCGTCGACGCCGTGCTGCGCGCGGCCTGGAATCTGCGCTGCGCGGCGCGCGCGGCGTCCTGGGCGCTGGTGGCGGTCGGCGGCTACGGGCGCGGCGAGCTGCACCCCGCCTCCGACATCGACATCCTGCTGCTGGTGCCCGAGCCGCCGGACGAGGCCGGGAGCGCCGTGGCCGAGAGCCTGCTGACGTTCCTCTGGGACCTGGGACTCGAGGTCGGGCACAGCGTGCGCACCGTGGCGCAGTGCCGCGAGGAATGCATCGGCGATGTGAGCGTCATGACGACACTGCTCGAGGCGCGGCTGCTCGCCGGCGATCCCGCACTGCTCGCTGCCATGAGCGCTGCGCTCGCGCCCGGGCAGCTCTGGCCGGTGAAGGCGTTCTTCGAGGCGAAGGTGCGCGAGCAGACCGAACGGCACCTCAAAGCCAACGACACCGCCTATAACCTCGAGCCGAACGTCAAGACCGGGCCCGGGGGACTGCGCGACATCCAGACCATCGCCTGGGTCGCGCAGCGCTACTTCGGTGCCGGCGGCGGCCTCGGGGCGCTCGTGACCCACGGGTTCCTGAGCACCACAGAGCTGCGGCGCCTCGAGCAGGCGCGCGCCTTCCTCTGGCGCGTACGCTTCGGGCTGCACGTGCTCAACGGGCGGCGCGAGGACCGCCTGCTGTTCGATCAGCAGCTGCGCCTCGCGCAGATCTTCGGCTACGAGGACGCCTCCTACACGCTCGCGGTCGAGCAGTTCATGCAGCGCTACTACCGCACGGTGATGGAGGTGAGCCTGCTGAACGAGCTGCTGCTGCAGCTGTTCCGCGAGGCGCTGCTGCCCGAGAGCGAGCCGCCGCGGCCGCTCAATGCGCGCTTCCAGGTGCGCAACGGCTCGCTGGAGGCGATCAGCGAGGAGGTGTTCGCGCGCAGCCCGTCGGCGCTGCTCGAGCTGTTCGTGCTGCTGCAGCAGAACCCGGAGGTCGTCGGGGTGCGCGCCGCCACGATGCGCGCCGTGGCGCGCAGCCTCTGGCTCGTCGACGAGGAGTTCCGGCAGAACCCGCGGCACCACCGGCTGTTCCTCGAGATCCTGCGCGCACCCGTCGGGGTGACACACGCGCTGCGGCGCATGAACACCTACGGGGTGCTCGGCCGCTATATCCCCGCCTTCGGCCGCGTCGTCGGCCGCATGCAGTACGACCTGTTCCATGCCTACACGGTGGATGCGCACACGCTGTTCGTAGTCAGCAACCTGCGCCGCTTCTCCATGCCGCGCTACGATCAGGAGCTGCCGGAGGCCTCGCGCGTCATGCAGCAGCTGCCGCGACCGGAGGTCGCCTACCTCGCGGCGCTGTTCCACGACCTCGCCAAAGGCCGCGGGGGGGATCACTCCGAGCTCGGCGCAGTCGATGCCGAGGCCTTCTGTCTCGAGCAGGGCCTGTCGGCCTACGACGCACGGCTGGTCGCCTGGCTGGTGCGCAATCACCTCGAGCTGTCGATCACCGCACAGAAGCAGGACATCGGCGATCCCCAGGTCATCAACGCCTTCGCCCGCAAGGTCGGCGACGAGACGCACCTCGACTATCTGTACGCGCTCACCTGTGCGGACGTGCGTGGCACCAACCCGAAGCTGTGGAACTCCTGGAAGGCATCGCTGTTCCGCGAGTTCTACCAGCGCGTCAAGCGCGCGCTGCGCCGCGGACTCGAGTCGCCCATCGACCCCGAGCACCTGGTGCGCGAGACGCAGGATGCGGCGCGGCGGCTCACTCTCGAGCGTGGCGTCGGCGAAGCGGAGCTGGCGGCCGTCTGGTCGCGCTTCTCGGCCGGCTATTTCCTGCAGCACTCGCCCGAGGAAGTCGCCTGGCATACGCGGCTGCTCGCCGAGCGTGATGCGGCCTCGGACGAGCCGCTGGTGACGCTCGAGCCGCGCAGCGTGCGCGGCACCACCGCGGTGCTGATGTTCACGCGCTCGCGGCGCCACGGCTTTGCGCGCACCACCGCGGTGCTCGACCAGCTCGGCCTCAACATCGTCGACGCACGCATCACGCCCACCGGCGACGGCTTCAGCCTCGACCTCTACCACGTGCTCGAGGATGACGGCGCGGCGATCACCGACAGCGACCGCCTGCGCGAGATCGAGCGGGCGCTGTGGCGCTCGGTGCAGAGCCCGGAAAACGCGCCGCTGTCGGTGTCGCGGCGCGCGCCGCGCCAGGCGCGCATGTTCAACACCCCGACGCAGATCGCCTTGAGCGTCGATGAGCGCAACGGCCGCTCGGTGCTCGAGCTGACGGCCGGTGACCGGCCCGGCCTGCTGTGCGACGTCGGCAAGGTGCTGATGCACGAGGGTGTCGAGCTGCATGCCGCCAAGATCATGACGGTCGGCGAGCGCGCCGAGGACGTGTTCTACCTCACGGACCTCGGCAACCGTCCGCTGGCGGAGAACGCCGCCGAGCGCCTCAAGGGGCACCTGACCGAGGTGCTCGACCGGCAGCAGGCGGCGCTGCGGGTGCCCGCCGCGGCGCGGCTGCCGCACGAAGCGCCGGGCTGAGCGGCGCGCCGATGAGCGATCCCGCCCGCCTCAGGTCCGTCATCGACGCCGCCTTCGAGCGCCGCGCCGAGCTCGGCCCGCGGAATCTGCCGCAGGAGCTGGAGCTGGCGCTCGAGGAGTGCCTCGAGCTGCTCGATTCCGGGCGCGCGCGGGTCGCCGAGCCCCAGGGCGGCCGCTGGGTCGTGAACGAGTGGCTGAAGAAAGCGGTGCTGCTGTACTTCCGCACGCACGACAACCGCCTCGTGGACGCGGGCTTCACGCGCTTCTACGACAAGGTGCCGCTGAAATATGCGGCGGCCAGCGAGACGCAGCTGCGCGCGGGCGGTGCGCGCATCGTGCCCCACGCGGTCGTGCGCCGCGGCGCCTATATCGCTGCCGACGCCGTGCTGATGCCGAGCTACGTCAACATCGGCGCGTACGTCGGCCCCGGCACGATGGTCGACACCTGGGCGACGGTCGGCTCGTGCGCGCAGATCGGCCGCAACGTGCACCTCTCGGGCGGCGTCGGCATCGGCGGCGTGCTCGAGCCGCTGCAGGCCGCGCCGACCATCATCGAGGACGACTGCTTCATCGGCGCGCGCTCCGAAGTGGTCGAGGGTGTCATCGTGGAGGCGGGCTCGGTGCTGTCGATGGGGGTGTTTCTCGGCCAGAGCACCCGGATCTACGAGCGCGCGACCGGCGCCATCCTCCAGGGCCGCGTGCCGGCAGGGTCGGTGGTGGTCCCGGGCACGCTGCCGGCCGCCGACGGCCGCTACAGCCTCTCCTGCGCGGTGATCGTCAAGCGCGTCGATGCCCAGACCCGCGCCAAGACCTCCATCAACGAGCTGCTGCGCGCGATCGACTGATCAGTCGAATCGACTGGTCAGTCGCCGCATCAAGCGATCAGTCGTTCACCACCACGACCAGCTGATCGGCCGACAGCACCCCGCTGCTCGTGTCGTAAGGTCCGTCGGCAAACACCTGCACCACGGCGCTGCCGCTGGCGGCCAGGTCCGACATCAGCGCGCTGGCGAAGTCGGCGAAGCTGCCGAAGTTGTCGGTCTGCCAGCTGCTGCGATGGGCGATGGCCAGCCACAGGGTCGGCGCCGACGGATTGGGCACGATGGTGAGCCCCGCCGCGACGCTCGCCGGGTTGAAGGTCTCCGGGCCGATCTGCACGAGGTCCTGGGTCGCGGTCCCGAGGGTCGCCTGGCTGAAGGCGAGCTGGCTGCTGCTCAGGGTGAGCGAGGCCAGCGCCACTCCCGCGGCCTGCGGCCAGCGCACGTCGAGGAACGCGTCGGTCTGCGCAAAGCTGACGAGCCCGAGCGCATTGAAGTCGGGCGGCGCGGAGCCGAACGGGGCGACGAAGCCCGAGAAGCTCGCCGGCTGCCCGGTGGTGAGCGGTGCCGTCGGCAGCGCCGCCGGCACGGCGACCTTATAGGCCGCAGCGCTCGCATCGGCGGCGCTGCTCGAGCCGGTGCCGCTAAAGTCGAACGCCGCAGGGGGCAGCCCGCCGAGCAGCTGCAGCGCCACGGTGACGGTGCCGCCGGAGATGCCGGACACGCTGCCGGCGAGGTCGGTCACCTGGAGCTCCGCCGTGCCGCTGGTCGCATCGAGCAGCGCCCCCGCCGAGCCTGCGTCGACGAACGTGCCGGAGGCGATGAGACGCTGACCTACGGAGATGTCGGCGATCGTGAAACTGCCGCTCTGACCGTCCTCGGTCACCGTCGTGCCGGTGGGACTGCCGCTCGTCACGCTCGCCGGCAGCGGCGCCACGCACACCGTCACCTGGCGCATGTAGCCCATGCCGCCCACGCCCGCGCGCAGCACGATGCCGTTGTTCACCGTCAGAACGTTGCCCGCGGTGCAATTACCCGCCGGCGTCGGCGGCGCGGCGTCCCGGGCGATCACGGTCCCCGCGACGCTGTCGTGCATCGCGCCGGGCACGCTCGAGCCCGCGAACACCATGCTCGCCGTGAAGCTGTGCGTCGCGTTGTCGAAACTGCCGTAGGCGAGGGTCAGCGTTCCGGCCGGCAGGGCCGCGAGCGCGGCGAGACCCGCCTGCACGCCGGAGCTGTTGTCGCCGGTGTAGCTGCTGCCGTTGATGAGGAAAGCCGTGCTGGTCGTGGTGTTCACCGTGATCTGGCCCATGGCCGCGGCCATCTCGTTGAACGGCCAGACCGAAACCACGTAGTCGCTCGCGGGCGCGGTGTCATCGACTGACACGAGCTTGCCGCGCACGCGGATCTGCCGGCTCGCATCGGGCACCACGCTCGCAGTCAGCGTCGGCGCCGTGATGGTCACGGTCGGATCGGCAGCGCTCCCACCCACGGTGTTGGAAGCGCTCAGGTTGAAATCGAGCGCCAGGTTGGCGATCACTCCCTGGTTGACGATCAGGCCACCGCCCGGTGTGTTGCTGAGGGACAGCGTCATCGTGACCTGGCTGTTGGGCGGCACCAGCGGCGTCGGGGTCGGGCTGGTCGGGCTCTCGAGCAGAATGTTGGGGGGCTCGACCTGTATGTCCATGCCGCTCTCGTTGACGATGATGGTCGCGCCGTTGTAATCCAGCGTCATCGACGCCTGGGTGTAGCGGCCGGCGGGAATCTGCGCCGCACTGATGATCTCCGCCAGGTCGACGAGCTGCGCGAAGTCGACCTGCGTCGTCACCGGAACGATCTGCACGACCGTGCCGTCAGAGCGCGTGAGCTGCAGGGAGTCGATGTTGACGATGTAGCTGATGAAATCACCGGGCGCATCCGTCATAGAGACGACCGCAGCACCGCAGCTGCCGCTGCAGGATGCCGTGGTGGCGCCGCTCGAAGAGGTGCTGGCGGGATCAGCCGTGCTCGTCGATGGGCTCAGCGATGAGCTCGATCCACAACCGCTGAGTGTGCCGATCGC
>JASHTN010000075.1 GCA_030040525.1 Gammaproteobacteria bacterium
TTGCCAGGCGGCAGCGATGGTTGCCACGACCTCCTCGAACAGACCTTGCACAAATCCGGCCCCGCCGGGCGCTCTCGCGACCTGGCCGATGTCGCCGTCCATCAGACAGGTGATCGCGCCGAGACTCGCCAGCATGGCCCACTTCTCCCACATCTCCCGCTCGATCTCGGTGGACAGACGGGCGTCAAAGCCGGCTACTTTCATGAACTGATCGAGCGCCAGGATGCGCTGCGACTTTTCGCCGCTCAACTCGCCGTAAATCAGGTCGTGGAAGTTCGCTTGATCAAGGATCCGACCCCGCTCGTCCAGAGTGGATGCAATTCTCGCGACGCCGCCGATGACGCGCGCCGCTCCAAAATGCGCACGCAGGGTGTCCATGTGCTTCATGCCGTTGAGCACCGGGAGAATCATGGTCCTCTCGGTGACATAGGCAGCAAAGTCCCTGAGCGCGCCCTCGAGCTGATACGCCTTGACCGCGAGGAGGATGACATCGAACTCCCCCGCCGATGCGCCCGCCTCGATCAGCTTGACCGGAACAACGGACTCCTGGCTCTTACTTGAGATAATGAGTCCACCTGCCAGCTGGGCTGCGCGGCGCGGCCGGACGAGAAAGGTGACGTCTCGCCCTTGCGCCGCAAGCCGACCTCCAAAGTAGCCGGCCACGCTCCCGGCTCCGACGCTCAGCGCTCTCATGGTCCACATGCTACTCCGGCCGGGAGTGTGCGGTGGTTCTCAAAGCCCCGCAGACCGCCTGGGTTTCGCGACATAGTTCAGCACTGCGGCGTACTCCGCGCGCTACAGTCGTCCGCTACATCCTTCCAG
The DNA here is from genome assembly GCA_030040525.1 of Gammaproteobacteria bacterium. Taxonomy (GTDB): domain Bacteria; phylum Pseudomonadota; class Gammaproteobacteria; order Steroidobacterales; family Steroidobacteraceae; genus 13-2-20CM-66-19. Next base: position 823 of record JASHTN010000075.1, read on the forward strand.
GGCGGCGCCACTCTGGCCCGCGGCATCTGGAGTGACAATATGTTGAGAGTGGATCGTAGGGCCTGGGTGACTCTCGCGTTGATCGCCCTCGCCAGCCTTGCCGGTATCGCTTCGGTCGATGCGCAGGGCGAGAACCCGCGGGACAGGCAAGAGCACCGGCGCGAGGGGCTGGGGCAGGCCGCACGGCGGCAGGCTCAGGCACGCGAGAGCCGCCGTGCTTATGCGGCGCGCGCCGCGGGTGTCCGTGCCGCCGCAGGCCGGGGGGCTGCCAATGCGCCCGAGCACCCGCTCGCCAACTATCGCCGGCAGATAGCCGGTCGCGGCGAACCCCATCCCGCCGTTGGCGCGCGCGTGCCCCGGGTCTCGCGCAGCCTGGCCGGGGGCCAGGTCCGGGTCGTTCGTTACGGCAACACCCTCAGTGGCACCGTCGAGCGCACCATTCGCCCCGGTCTCGTGAGCCGCACCTTCGTCGGCGGCGGACACGTCCTGTATACGCGCGTCTACCAGCGCCATGTCTGGCAGCACTTCGGCAGGGCGTTTGCGTACGAGACATTCGTGCCGGCGATGCGCTACCCGGCGGCCTACTACGCCTGGGCGCTCGCCGCGTGGCCGCGCCCGGTCGCCTACGCCTGGGGTTGGCGGGCGCAGGCCTGGTACCCGACGTACGGCGTGCTATTCACGCCGTATCCGGTGTACACCAGCCCGGATCTGTGGATGACCGACTACATCATTGCCCAGAGCCTGCAAACGGCCTATCAGGCTCAGACCCCCGTGCCGGCACCGCAGCCGTCACCGTGGGGGCCTGCGGCGCCAGCTCCCGACGGCAGCGTTGCGCCGCCCGCAGCACAACCCAATGACGCGGCGCCCCCTGCGGATTCAGGCTACGCGCCGCCCGCTCCCGAGCTGAGCGATGCGGCGCCACCGCCGCCGCCGGGCGATACACCGCCAGCCCCGCAGTCGAGCGATACGCCGCCAGCACCGGTAGCCGCGCCGCCGGCCATCACGCCGCAAATCAAGGCGCAGCTCAACGCCCAGATCAAAGTTCAGCTGCAGGAGCAGGAAGCCGCGCAGGCGATGCCGGCGACGCTGACGGCGCAGAGCACTCCGCCGGCGCTCAGACCCCACCACGTGTTCTTCCAGGTGGTTCAGCCGCTCGAGGTTCCCACCGCGGGCGGCTCCTGCTCGTTGAGCCCGGATGATTACATCAAGCGTACCGGCGGAATGAGCAATGACGACTGGATGATTCCCGTGGTGGTCGAGCTGAGCAGACCATCCGACTGCCCCGCCGGTCTGCAGACGCGCATCGGGCTCAACGATCTCAACGCCATGGAGAACGAGCAGGAGGCCCAGGTCATGGAGGCGATGCAAGCGGCCTCCAAAGGCATGGGGCCCAACGGACCGCCGAGCGGCCCCGGAGCGCAGCCGACCTTGATTGCCGACGGCAGCGCGGCGGCGGATCCCGGGGCGCTGGACGCAATCCGACAGGCGCAGTGAGCGAGCGCCTGCCGCCGCCGCAGGCGAGTCCTCGACATCGACCATGATCGGCGAGCTCATAGACCACTATCGCGTTCTGGAGCTCATCGGTTGCGGCGCGATGGGCGTTGTCTACAAGGCGCTCGACGTCAATCTCGACCGGCCGGTCGCGGTCAAGGTGATGGGCGCCGCGGCCCGCAACGAGCCCGACTTCGTCGAGCGCTTCCGTCAGGAAGCGCGCCTGCAAGCCGCGCTCAATCACCCGAACATCGCGCTGCTCTTCGACTACTTCGTTCACGACGGCGCACCCGTCGCGGTGATGGAGTTCATCGACGGCGAGAGCTTTGAGCAGTTGGTCCGGCGGCGCGGGCCTATCCCGGCGCGCGAGAGTATCCCGCTCTTCAAGCAGGCGCTGCTCGGAGTCGCGGCTGCGCATCGGGCCGGAATCATCCATCGCGATCTCAAGCCGAGCAACCTGATGATCACCAAGGATGGCATCGTCAAGGTGATGGATTTCGGCATTGCGAAGCGGCAGGGCGTGACGGGCGCAACCAAGGTCAGCACCAGCACCAGCATCGGCAGTCCGCTCTACATGGCGCCCGAGCAGATCCTCGGTCGCGCCGTCGATTGCCGCACCGACGTATACGCCCTCGGCGTTACGCTTTACGAGCTGCTGAGCGGACAGAAGCCGTTCAATCCGCGCGGCAAGACCGAGTACAGCCTCCTGAACGCCCATGTGAACGATCTCCCCGAGCCGCCGACGGTCCACTGTCGCGACATTCCCGGGCCGCTCGTGGACGCCGTGCTGCGCGCGCTCTCCAAGGAGCCCGAGGCGCGGTTTCAGAGCGCGGACGAGTTCCTGCGCGCGCTGGCGGACGTGCCTGCGCCCGATATGGCGATAGCCGACGTTGCGACACCGAACATGACGCCAGTGCGGGTGGGTCCGACCGGCACCGTGGCGCTGACTGCACCCAACGCGGCCGCGCCGCGCGTAGGTCCGACCGGCACGGTCGCACTGACCAGACCCAGCGTGGCGGCACCCAACGTGGCCGCGCCTGATGCAGCCGCACCGCCCATCAGTCCGAGCGACACGGTGGCGATCGAGTACTCGCCGGCGATGAGCGAGGAGCCGGTTGCCGCGAGTGCGCCCAGCGCCACGATGAAGTTGGATTACGCGCAGTCGACGCATCGCGACCCGCGCGAGACGGTGGCGTTCGACTACTTCGCTGCGACATTGCGGCGCGAGTCGGATCGGTCCGCGCCGGCACCGGCAGCCACGGCCTCCTCGGCTGCTGCAGCCTCGCGCGCGGTGCAAGCCTCGGATGGGGCACGGCCGGGTCCGACGCACCTCCTGCGAACCCGCCGCCTGGGCCTGGTGGCGGGGGTGCTCGTCGCGACCCTCGTGCTCGGCGCGCTGATGCGCCACTCGCAGCGGCTGCATGAGACGCTGCCGGATGGCTCCCGCGCCTCGAGCGACTCTGGTTTTGCGCCAGCGCCGGTGCCGAGCTCGGAGGGCGAAGCACCGGCAGCGCCGGCAGATGCGACGACTGCGGCAGTCGTGGCCGCGAGCCCCGCACCTCTTGCGTCCACACCTGCGCTCGCTCAGCCGGATCTGTCGGGTACCTGGCGCGGTGAGTATGTCGATGCCGCGGGCAGGCAGCTGCTGCGTGTCGTCAGTCTGAGCATCAGTCGCGTGGACGACGACGGCGGTATCGAGGGCACGCTGCAGTACGAGGCGGCTTCGGGGGACGGGGAGTGCAAGCTCCACCGGCGCGGCAGTACCTATTGGGCCGGCGAGCGGCGGCTGCAGCTCAGTCCCCAGGGCTGCAGTCCGCACTATCCCAAGGAGCTCGGTGTGCCGCTCGATTTCGCCGGTGTGAATCCGCGCGCCAACATTCTCAAGGACGGCCGCATCGAAGCACCCACCGGCGAAGTGATCAGGGTCAAGCTGAAACGAGTCGGCGGGTTCTAGAGGCGACCGGCCGGCTGGTACCGGTCCCTAGTACCGGTCATGGTGACGCACCCAGTGCATGGCGCCGTCGCGCTCGTCACGGCCCTTGGGCGTGAGATCGAGCAGGGTGTAGGTGCCCATCATCGCCTCCACGCCGCGCCGGTAGGCCGAGTAGGTGTGGAAGACGGCGCCCGCGTCGTCCTTGTAGAAGACGCTGATGCCGGGTAATTCCTCGCACTCGAAGGGCTGCATGGCATAGTTGTAGTAGACCTGCCCCTGCTTCTCTTGCGGCATGAAGCTCACGTGGAAGTCGTGGTTGAAGTCGCTGCCGAACGAAGACACCCACTTGAAGCTCCAGCCCATGCGCCGGCGGAAGCGCTCGATCTCGGCGAGCGGCGCGCGCGAGATCGCGACAAAGGTGAGGTCGCGATGTGCCAGGTGCACGTTCATGCCGTCGGTGTGGTCGGCCATGAAGGAGCAGCTCGGGCAGCCTTCCTCCCACCCCGGGGCGAGCATGAAATGCTGCACCATCAGCTGGCGGCGTGCCGCGAAAAGCTCGGCGAGCGTGCACGCGCCCTCGGGGGTCGCGAACGTGTAGACCTTGTCGATGCGAACCCACGGCAATGCGCGCCGCTCGCTGGCAACCTGATCGCGCAGTCGCGTGAGCTCCTTCTCGCGCGCCAGCAGCTTCTTGCGCTCGGCAATCCACCGCTCCTGCGACACGATGGGGTGGTTCCTGGTGCTCGCTTCGCCTGTGGCTGTGCTCATGAGGTGCTCCTGGCTGCGTGCAACGCCGCACGCCCGTGCCAGCGGACACGCTCGGCTGTTTGATCGCTTCAGGGTGCCATTTTAGTCACCGGGCCGCGGCGCGGAGAGTAACAAGATCGTCGTGATTTCCCGCACGGGCGCAGTGATGGGGGGTGCAGCTGGGTGCGCCGCGTGCGGGACGGGGCCAGGGCAGGGTGCGTGCGGCGCGTCAGTTGGCCGGCGCATGGCTCTTTTTGCAGCCGTGCGAGTTAGGGATAGACTCTGACCGTGTCCCGTGGGTCAGAGATATTGAGGCTCGTTTCCCAGCGCGCGACCCCGCGGTTCGAGCTGCTCGGCTACGCCCTAGCCATTGTCTCGGTCGGAGCGGCGATCATCGTCCTGACGCTCATGCAGACTCGCTGGCAGGCAGCGGCTCACGTCTCGATCCTGCTGTTCGCCGTGATCGTCGCGACCCGCTTCGGTGGGACGAAGCCCGGCCTGCTGGCGATCGCTCTCTCAGTCCTCGGTTTCAACTACCTCCTGCTGCATATGCACACACCGGTCAACGACACGTCGCTACAAGTGCTGCGCCTGCTCTCGCTCGTCGCCGTCGCCGCTTATGTCGTCTGGGTCACGGCGGCGGAGCGCCGGCGGGCGGCCGCATTCGAGCGCCTGCACCAGGAAGGGCTGCGCAACAACGAGGAGTTGCGCATCGAGAACATGGAGCGCAGACGCACCGAGGAGGAGTTGCGGGCGAGCGAGTTGAAGTTTCGCACTCTGGCGGAGAACGCTCCCGGCGCCATCTTCATCTGCCAGGACGACAGGATCCTCTATTGCAATCCGACCGCGTCGCAGATCACCGGTTACGGCGAGGCCGAGCTCTGCGGCAGGAGCTTCTGGGACACCGCGGGCGCGGAGTCGCGGGACCTGGTCCGCGCGCGCGCCGAGGCCCGGCAGCGGGGCGAGCCGGTGCCGCCGCGCTTTGAGTTGAAAATCCGGACCAAGGCCGGCGAGGAGCGCTGGCTGGACTTCACCGAAGGCTACTTTGAAGTCTGTGGCAGGCCGGCAGTCCTCGGCATCGCGCTCGACATCACCGAGCGCAAGCAGGCCGAGGAGGCCGTGCGCGACAGCCAGCAGCTTCTCGTCCAGGTGCTGGCCACACTCCCGGTGGGCGTCGCGGTCACCGATCAGAAGGGCGATTTCATCCTGAGCAATACGGCCGTCAAGCGCGTCTGGGGAGACCCGCTGATCGTGAGCGGCGCCGAGCGCTGGGTGCGCTCCAAGGGCGCATGGCATGGGTCCGGCAGGACGATTGCGCCGTCGGAGTGGGCTTCGGTGCGCGCGCTCAAGACCGGCGAGACCAGCCTCAACGAGCTGATCGACATCGAGAGCTTCGCGGGCGAGCGCAAGACGATCCAGAACTCCGCGGCGCCGATCCGTAGCGCCGAAGGGCAGATCGTCGGGGCGGTCATCGTCAACGAGGACGTGACCGAGCGCGTGCGCGCCGAGGAGGCGCTGCAGGAATCCGCCGACCGGCTGCAACATCTCTCCCGCCGCCTGCTGGCCGTGCAGGAAGAGGAGCGGCGTCACCTCTCGCGCGAGCTGCACGATGAGTTCGGACAGCTTCTGGCCACCGTCCGGCTGTACCTGCAGGCGGCCAAGAGTGCGGCGGGCAAGGCCGCGCAGCCGAGTCTTGACGAAGCCATCACCCTGCTCCAGCAGGCCGCTACCGAGGTGCGCGGCCTCGCGCTCGAGCTGCGCCCGACGCTCCTCGAGACCTCGGGCCTCGAGACGACGCTGCGATGGCTCGCGGAGCAGTTCCAGCAGCGCACCGGTATCGTCACCGAGGTCGTGGGACACGTGACCGAGGCATCGGGCGAGGCCGCGATCGCCGCTTTCCGCGTGGCGCAGGAGGCACTCACCAACGTAGTGCGGCACGCCGACGCCCGGCACGTCTGGATCGAGCTCAGTCAAGGCGATGGCGTACTCAGCCTCGTGGTGCGCGATGACGGCGCGGGGTTCAACGCCTCGAAGGCACTGGAGCGGGCGTCCGAAAGGGGCAACCTCGGGTTAGTCGGCATGGGTGAGCGCGTGCAGATACTCGGGGGCAGCCTCGCGATCGACTCCCAGCCGGGGCGTGGCACGCGCATCCGTGTCGCGCTGCCCCTCGCCGAGCCCGTCGCCATGCCCGCGCAGCACATGGCCTGAAGTCCATGGCCAGGATTCGCATCCTGCTGGCCGACGACCACAAGCTTTTCCGGGCGGGCATTCGTGCGCTGCTGCAGACCGTCGCCGACGTCGAGATCATCGGCCAGGCCGCCGACGGCCGCGAGGCCCTGCGTCTGGTCGCCGCGCACCGTCCCGATGTCGTGCTCATGGACATCATGATGCCGGGTCTCAACGGGCTGGATGCGGCCGTGCGCATCGGCCGCGCTTTCCCGCGCACGCGCGTGCTGATCCTCTCCATGAACACGGACGAAGACTCGGTGCTGAAGGCGCTGCGCGCGGGCGCCGTCGGCTATCTCGTCAAGACCGCGGATCCCGCGGAGCTGGAGCTGGCCATCCGGGCGGCGGCGCGCGGCGAGAACTTCCTGAGCTCGGCGGTCTCGGGGCATGTGCTCGACGCCTGCCTCAAGCGCATCGACAGGGAGCAGACTTCCCTCGAACGGCTGCCGCTGCGTCAGCGCGAGGTGCTGCAACTGATTGCCGAAGGACACACGACCAAGGAGATCGCCGCCAAGCTCGATATCAGCACCAAGACTGCCGAAGCCTACCGCGCGGAGCTCATGAAGGCGCTCGAGATCCACGACATCGCCAGCCTGACGCGGTACGCGATCCGCGCGGGCCTCGTGTCGGTCGATACCTGAGGGCTTGCTTCCGGGGGCGCGCCCGCGCCCTGCTGAAGCCCTGCTTCAAACCTGGACTTTCCCGCCGCTGCCCCCCGGGTTTCCACCGGGTGCGGCCCCGCGGCTGCTCGCCAACACTAATGCGCGTGGCAACTCGGCTCCACCGCAACTCGTCAGCGTCGAAGGTAACTCCCGTGTGGTACCGCATTCGAACCGGCTTTCGATGCCCACCCAGCCGTATAGATGCCCTCTGACCTGGTCGCCAAGCAAGGGGGCGCGTCGGAGGAGGCGCTGCGCGCCAGCGAGGAGCGCTACCGTGCGATCTTCGAGCAGGCTGCGGTGGGCATCGTCCACACCTCACTCGGCGGCCAGCTGCGACTGGTGAATCCCGCATTCTGCGCCATGAGCGGCTACTCGCGCACCGAGGCGCGGCAGCTTCACATCCGCGACCTCACCCACCCCGAAGACCTTGGGCCCAGCCTCGCGCGCCGCAGCCACCTGATGGAGCGGACCGCAGGCTCCTACCAGAGCGAGCTGCGCCTGCTGCGCAAGGACGGTGACTACCTCTGGGCGAATGTCACCACCTCACTGGTGCGCGGGACGAACGGCGCGCCGCTGCATTTCGTCTCCGTGCTGAACGACATTTCAGAGCGCAGACGCGCCGAGGAGGAAGCGCATCGATTCCGGGCGGCGATGAACGTCACCCTCGACTCGATCTTTCTTACCGACCCCGCGGCGATGCAGTTTCTCTACGTCAACGACACGGCCTGTCGCCGCCTGGGCTACACCCGCGAGCAGCTGCTGCAGAAGGCCCCCTGCGAGCTCCTCGGCAAGAGCGCCGAGGAGCTGCGACACGCGGACGAGGCCGTGATTGCATCGGGCGAGCAGGGGACCCGCACCGAGACGCGCTATGTGCGCCGCGACGGCACCGCGGGATGGACCGAGCTGTATCGCCGCGCGCTGGTGGTCGGGAGCGGCAGCGTGATCGTCACGATCGCGCGCGATGTCACCGAGCGGCGTGCCCAGCGGGAGAAGATCGAGCGGCTCAACCGGGTCCAGATGGTTCTGAGCGGCATCAATGCCACGATCATTCGCACCCGCAGCCGCGACGAGCTGTTCCGCGAGAGCTGCCGCATCGCGCATGAAGCCGGCGGCTTCAGCGTCGTCTGGATCGGCCTGATCGAGGAGCAGTCCTCGGTGGCGAAACCCGTGGTCTGGAGCGGCCCCGAGGAGAGCGTCAGACGCCTGCAACAGGCCCGGCTGTCGCCTGTCGACCAGCGCCAGAGCGGGCAAACCCTGCTGGCGGAGATGCTGCAGAGCCGCCGGCCGGCGATCACCAACGACGCCGCCAACGATCCCCGCATGTGTATCCCGGCAGCCATGGCGGACCTCGGGTTCAACTCGGCGGCGTATCTGCCGCTCATGCTGGCCGACCGCATCGTCGGCGCCATGGCGCTGTACTCGCCGGACAGCGGCCACTTCGACGACGAGGAGTTGAAGCTCCTTTGTGAGCTGGCGGCCGACATCTCCTTCGCCCTCGACCATCTGGAGAAGAGCGCCCGTGCGGACTATCTCGCCCTCTACGACGAGTTGACCGGCCTCGCCAACCGGCGACTGCTGGTCGAGCGGCTCGCCCAGTGCGTCGATGCCGCCCGGCATGCCCAGGGGAAGCTCGCGCTGGCGCTGCTCGATATCGAGCGTCTGCGCTCGGTCAACAAATCGCTGGGTCGCGGCGCCGGCGACCTGCTGCTGCGCGAGGTGAGCGCACGATTGTTGCAGGCGGCGGGCGCCAATGCGACCGCGCGGATTGCCTCCAACCAGTTTGCAGTGGTGCTGCCCAGGGTCCGGGACCGATCCGAGGCGGCGCGCAGCATGGCGGCCCTCAACCGCGTGTGCTTCGCCGAGCCCTATGAGGTGAAGGGCACCGAGATCAAGGTCGGAGCCAAGACCGGGCTCGCGGTGTACCCGACCGATGGTGTCGACACCGAGACGCTGCTCGCCAACGCCGAAGCGGCGTTACGCAAGGCGAAGAAAAGCGGCGACCGCCAGGTCTTTTACGCGCCCGATTTCGGTGAGCGCACCGGGGCGTGGCTGCCGCTCGAGAGCCAGCTCCTCGGTGCGCTGAAGCGCGGGGAGTTCGTCCTGCACTATCAGCCCAAGGTCGACACCGCTACACGCCGCGTCGTCGGCGTGGAAGCCCTGATCCGCTGGCAAAGCCCCGAGCTCGGCCTGGTCTCGCCCGCAAAGTTCATACCCCTCATGGAAGAGACCGGAATGATCCTCGAGGTCGGTACCTGGGCATTGCAGCGCGCGGCGCGCGATCACCGCCTGTGGACCGAGCTTGGGCTCGGCCCGCTGCGCGTTGCGGTCAACGTGTCGGCCATCCAGCTGCGGCAGGGCGATTTCGTCTCGGTGGTGGAGGCGGCAATCCGCGAGGGCCTCGCGCCGAGCGGCATCGACCTGGAGATCACCGAGAGTCTGGTCATGGAGGACGTCGAGGATAACATTCGCAAGCTCGAGGAGCTTCGCTCGCTCGGACTGCAGATTGCCATCGACGACTTCGGCACCGGCTATTCCTCGCTCGGTTACCTCGCGAAGCTGCCGATCCAGGCGCTGAAGATCGACCGCTCGTTCATCGTCGCCATGGTGAAGGATCCGGCGGCGATGACGCTCGTCCAGACCATCATCTCCCTGGCTCACAACCTCGGTCTCGGGGTGATCGCCGAGGGCGTCGACGAGGAGCGGCAGGCCGAGTACCTGCGCCTGCTGCGCTGCGACCAGATGCAGGGCTATCTCGTCAGCCGGCCCGTGCCGTTCGAGAAGCTCACGCGTTTGCTGCGCGCTGCAAGGACGGAGGAGAAAGCACACCCGTGAGAGAGAGCGCGCATGGATGATTCAATCAAACCCGAGGAAGCCGCCGAGGAGCTGCGGCTGTGGGCCGACTACTACGAAGCGACGGCGCGTACTCTGGAGCTGGTGCGCACCGGCGGCACCACCGGAGCGACGTTTGCGGAGATCGTCAGGGAGCATGCGAAGGCTGCGGCTGCGATCAGGCGCATCAAGGAAATCCGCGGCATCAAGGATAAGGCCGGCGGGAGCACGGAACAGGCTCAATAGTCGAGGCGCGCATCGACGCGCAGCGGCCACGGATAGCGTCCCGGCGCGATATCGGGCTGCAGCTTGAATCGAAAGGTGAGAAGCAGCGGGTCGCCCGCTCCGCTGCCCCGCCAGCCGACGATCCGTCCGCCGTCCGCACCGAGCGTGGCGCGCCTCTCGCCCGAAGCGCTGATCTCCACCTGCGAGAATATTCGCGCAGTGGGCAGCACGTCGAGAACGAAGCCAACCGGGTTGTTGTTCCCGACCGTAAGTTGTGTCGCGGGCCGCCACTCGACGTAGCCGCGCCTGATGTCGGCGCCCGAGATCTCGAGCTCCGAGGGCAACGACGCGGATTGAACGGTCGCCGGCCTGATCACCGTCACGCTCACGGCGATCCTGGCGCGAGCCGTCTCCGCGCGCACCTGCGGTGAAATGAGCGCCAGCAGGCATGCCAGCTGCAGCGCGCGCAGCGCGGGACTGCGGCACGTAAGAGTCATCATTGACACACCTCGGATGTCGGATGACACACCGATAGTGTTCGCGTCGCATGCACCCGCCGCACCCGGCAAACCCCTGGCGGGGGCTGGGAAAACCACTGTTGCGGCGTCGGCGAGGGACTTGAGACAGCCCCGCGGGTAACTTAATCCCTGATACCGCGGATCTCCTTGATGCGCCTCATGGCCGCGGCTGCCCGTGCATCATCGGCAAAAATCTCGCTGCGAGCGGCGCCGGCGGTGGGCCCCGCACGTACTATTTTCAAAGCGTGCGCGGCAGCCTCGTAATACTCAGCCCAGAGCCTGCGTTCCTCGGCCGCCTCCTCGGGAGTGGCCGTGTCACGCGGGTTGCGCGTGTCGAGGGTCACTTGCTGCCGGGCTCCATGGCAACAGTGTAGCAGGCCAGGCAAGCTCCGCGAGCACCCGAGAGCGCGCTCAGCCGTCCAGGGAGACCAGCCCTGCACGGATCGCGTAGCGGGTCAGGCTCGCGACGTCGTGAATCTCCAGAACCCTCATGAGGTCCGTCCGGTAGGCCTCGGCGGTTTTGGCGCTGACGCCGACCTTGCTGGCGATCTCCTTGGTCGTGTGTCCCTCGGCAATCAGCTGCAGCACCTCGCGCTGCCGCGGCGTCAGTCGCTCGATGGAGGACTGCTCCTTGTCGATGCGCTTGAGGCAGGTGGCCAGCACGTGCTCGGCCACTGCGGAGCTGAGGAATCTCTCGCCGCGGGCCACTGCCCGGACGGCGAGCTCCAGCTCCGCCGGATCCGCTGTCTTGACGAGGTAGCCCGCGGCCCCCGCCCGCAGCGCCTTGAGCACCGACACCTCGTCCGCGTTCATCGAGAGGATCACGACGCGCGTGCGCGGGTGGCCCTGGACGATGCGTGCTGCGGTATCCAGCCCGTTGAGGCTCGGCATCATGATGTCTATGAGTGCGATGTCGGGATGATGAGCGGCCACCAGACGCAGGGCCTCGTGGCCGTCTGCGGCCTCGGCGACGAATTCGACGTCGGCGACGGTCTGCAGCAGCGAGCGGATTCCGGCGCGAAACAGCGTGTGGTCGTCGGCGAGCAGTACGCGAATCTTAGCCATGGCTGATGCCGTTGGCGGCAACCGCGGCAGCGCCGGGCTCGGCCAGCGGGAAGGAGACGCGCAGGCTCGTGCCATGCCCGGGACGGGAGTCGATGCGCAGCTGTCCGCCGAGAATCTCGATGCGCTCACGCATGCCAACGAGCCCGAGATGCCCACCCCGGGCGGCGCGCTCGAGGGTGCTCGGGACATCGAACCCGGCACCGTCATCGCGGACCGCGAGCTCGAGGCGCGCATCGCTCTGGCGCAACTCGATCCACACCTGTCGCGCAGCGGCGTGCCGCAGCACGTTGGTCAGCGCTTCCTGTACGACCCGGAAGCAGGCGATCGCCACCGTGCCCGACGGCTCGGCGACCTGTCCGGCGACCACCGTCACGATGCCGGTGCGCTGCTCGTGCTGCTTCGCCAGCCAGCGCAGCGTCGCGTCGAGACCCGCGGTTTCCAGCAGCACGGGGCGCAGCTCGAGCGCCAGGCTTCGCACCTGCGTGCCGGCGCGCTGCAGCAGCGCGATGGCCTCAGCGAGGCTCGCCTGCGCCGCCGACCCCGCCGCGCTCCTGGCCGCCTGCAGGTGCAGCGTGGTGGTCGCGAGCAGCTGCCCGAACTCGTCGTGCAGCTCGCGCGCCAGATGACGCCGTTCTTCCTCGTGTACCGTGAGCAGACGGCGCGAGAGATGCTGCAGGCGGCCGGCGGATTCCTGCAGCGCCTGCTCGGCGCGCACCCGCTCGGTCACCTCCTCGTTGACCATCACCGCGCCGACGGTCTGGCCTGCGGCGTTGCGGATCGGCGCCGTCGAGTTCTGAATGGTCTTGCGCTCACCGGTGAAGCTCTCGATGTCGACGAGCTCATTGCGACCCGCCTGCCGGTTCGACAACGCCCGCACCGAGGCCCACAGCTCACCCCAGATACGCTGCAGAGCGGCGTTGGCGAGGATGATGTCGCCTTCCCGGTCCGTGACCGCCACGCCGACCGGGAGCGTGGCCAGCACCTGATTCAGGAGCTCGTGGCTCTCGCGCACGGTCGCCTCCGCCTGGCGGTGCTCGGTGACGTCGAGGGCGATGCGGACAACGACCGGCCGATCGGCGAGCTCAAGCTCTGTCTCCGTGCAGTCCAGGTGACGCTCCGCGCCCGACCTGGTGCGGAGCTTCGCCTCGAAGCGTGTGGATGGCGGTTCGCCCGTGCGAGGGGCGGCGGCGCGCACCCCGACCCGGTCGGGGGGCTGCGATGCGACGGCGTCCCAGAAGCTCCTGCCGCAGAGCTCCTCGCAGCTGTAGCCGCTGATGGCTGACGCGGCGCAATTGCACCAGGCGATCCGGTCCTCCTGGCAGATGAAGACGGCCATGGGAGCATGCTCCACCAGGGCGCGGAAGGCAGCGTCGCTGAAGCTCGGCATCTGGGGCGCATAGTGAACCGTCGGCGTCCGGGATGCAGTTATCACTCGCGGCGATTGTGAAACGCTGTACTTCACGCGTCACAGTTCGCGCAGTGTCCGTTTGGGCGGACAGGTTTTGAGAAATCTTCCACAGAATCCGCGGGCTGCGTGGTTCAGTGTGACGCTGGTCGCGTTTGTGGTGGCAGGACCGCGTCGAGGGAATGGGCGTGCGCACGCTAAGCTGCTTGCTGGTGGGGCCGTACGATCCGCAGTGTGGGGAGTACACGTTTCTCGCTCCCCCGCTCGGGGTCTGGCGGCTTGCAGGGGCCCTTCAGGCTGAAGGGTTCTGCGCCGTCGTTTTCGACCCCAATCGGGACGCCGGCGATGTGAGCGCTGCCTTTGCGGAGATCCTCGGGTCGCGGCACTGGGACGTCATCGGGATCTCCACGACCGCGATGACGCTCCGCTATGACCTTGCGCTCGCGCATCAGGCCAGGCAGCTCTGCCCCGCGGCCTGCATCATCGCCGGTGGCATGGAGGCGACTTTCAAGCCCGAGCGGCTCTTCGAGCTCGGTCCACGCTTCGACCTGGTGGTGCTCGGTGAAGGCGAGAAGCCGCTCCTCGAGCTCATGCGCCGGCTCGAGACCGGCGCGGGTCTTGCGGGCATCCCCGGTACTGCGCTCGCCGCGGGCGGCGGCGCGGTGGCGCGCTTTCACCAGAAGGCCCTGACCCGTGCCGAGCTGGTCGCGGCGGTGCGCTCGACGCCGTACGAGCGCATGCCGTACGCGACGTACTGGAATCGCCTGGAGCGGGCGTACCGGGTCGGGGCGCTGCCCTATAAGGCCGCGCGCGAAGCGCGCCTCGCGGAGATCCGCGCGGTGCGGCTGATCACGCTCAACTATTGCCCGATGGCCTGCGCATTCTGCTCGTCGACCAACTTCCTGCATGAGGCGCAGGGCAGTGTCGCGAGCGTGGCGCGCCTCGATGCCGAGGAATGCCTGGGAATGCTGACGCGGCTGCTGCGCGCACAGCCCGAGGCGCGCACCATCATCTTTCAGGACGATATCTTTGTCTTCACCCGCGACCGGCGCGTATTGACGCTTTGCGATGCCATAGCCGCCGCCAAGGCGCGTGGCGAGCTGCCGCAGGACCTGCAGTTCATCAGCACCAACCGCATCGACGCCATGACGCCCGAGCGGCTTCTCGCGATGCGGCGCGCGGGCTTCAGGGTCCTCGGCTTCGGGGTCGAGAATTTCTCGGCAGCCGTGCTCGAGGAGTTCAACAAGGGTCAGATTCATCGGCACATCGACAACGTGCTGCGCGAGGCGCTGCGGCTCGGGATCACGCCCTTCCTCGACCTCATTCTCACCTCGCCCGGCAGCACGCTCGAGGATCTCGCCGCCAACGTTCGCCAGGCGTATCGCTGGCTGCAGCAGGGTTGCGAGATCGGCATCTACCCCTATGTCATTCCGTTCTCGGGCGCAGCACTCGCGCGCGACCCGCGGCTCGAGCCGCACACCGTCTACGAGACTCTCACCGTGCCCGGGACCTCGCTCGCATGGCGCCACGCGGCCAAGATCCTCCCGGCGGAGCCGCGCACGCGCGACGCGATCCTCTCGATCGAGACCGGCTTCGAGCGCCTGTGTCGCGCACGCCTCGACGGGGTGGCGCACGTCCCGTCGCGGGTGCGCTCGATCCTGTGGCTGGCCGCTGCGCAGAGCGTGTTGACGGCGGCCGGGTATGACATGCCGGCGATGGATTCGATCATGGGCTGTCTGACCGGCAAGCTGGCGCCGGGGATCCAGGCGGGGCCCGCGCCGCCGCTGCCGCGCGAGCTTTCGGCCACGGCGCCGTGCCTCGTGGGAGAGATCGCGTGATCCGGCAGGCGCCGAGCGCCGCGCGAGCGCTGCCCGCCGGTCCGGCCAGTGCGCTCGGCTACTGGGAGACACGTGCGCGACAGTTCGCCGGCGCGGGCGCGGGACTCGCGGCGGTCTGCTCATACGGGATGCCCGGCTTCTACAATCGCGCGATCGCGCTCGTGCAGCGCCGCGCTCTCGCCCCCTGGCTGAGGAGTCTCCCGGCAGGCCCCGCGGGACTGCCGCGCCCCACGGCGCTCGATCTCGGCTGCGGCGTGGGTCGCTGGAGCCGGCAGCTCGCCCGCGGCGGCTACCGTGTCACCGGGGTTGATTTCAGCGCGCATATGATCGAGCAGGCGCGCGCGCGGGCCGCGGCGAGCGGCGCGGACTGCGAGTTCGCGGTCGCGAACGCCGTGGACCTGGATCTCGGCAGGCGCTTCGACCTCATCCTCTGCGTCACGGTGCTGCAGCACATCCTCGAGCCGGGCGCGGCGCGCCGGGCGATCGGTGCGCTCGCCGCGCATCTTGCGCCCAAGGGCACGCTGGTGCTGCTCGAGGCGGCCCCCGCGAGGCTCTGCAAGCGCTGCGACAGCGAGGTATTCACCGCCCGCCCGCTCGTCTGGTACCAGAGCGCACTGCGCGCCGCCGGACTGCGCGTCGTCGCGACCCGCGGTGTGGATCCGATGCCGTTCAAGACCTGGCTGCTGCCGTATTACCGCGGGCTGCCACGCCTCCTCCGGCTGGCTGCCCTGGCGCTTGCCACGGGCGTTTCCCTGCCGCTGGATCTTGCGCTCGCACCGCTGGTCGCCGGGATGTCCTGGCACAAGGTGATTGTCGCCCGCCGCACGCCGGGCGGCCCCCTATGACCGATGTCACCGACCACCACGAGCGTAGTCGACACGCTGCTGCTGCCGGATGCGGCGCGGCCGCTGGTGATCTTCGCTGCCGTTGCGGCCTTGCTCCTGATCGGCGCGCTGCTCGGCGCGGTGCTCATGCGGCAGTACCAGCAGCGTCTGCGGCGGCACGGCAGGGCGCTGGCAGCGCGCGGCCACTCGCTCGCGGCCAAGCTGAGCGAGCGGCGCGCCGGCGAGCAGACGGACGAGCACCGCTACTGG
>JASHTN010000076.1 GCA_030040525.1 Gammaproteobacteria bacterium
TGCATTCACACGGCCGAGTTCGATCCGCTGCGCGATGAAGGCCGTGCGTATGTGGAACGGCTGCAGAGCGAGGGGATCAGCACCATCTTCCGATGCCACGCCGGTATGATCCATCTCTTCTATGGCTTGCGTACGCTCATTCCGTACGCCGACACAGCCTTCAGGCTCATGGGCGCCGACATCCGCAGTCTGCTCACGTCAACGCGGACCGCGGAGGGGGTCACCGGATGAGTGATCGTCTGCAGGTTGAACGGCTCGTGCGGGAGCTGCACGCGGCGCGTGTCGAGGGGGAGCTCGAGCGTCTTTGCCGGGTGTTTGCCCCCGATGCCCGCATGCGGATCGCGGGCTCCGGCGATGGCAAGCGGATCGCGCTCGACGCCAGCGGCATGAGCGTGATTCGCCCCTGGCTCTCGGTACTGGTGAAGACGTTCAAGTTGAGCCGCTACCAGCTCCTTTCGCTCACGGTCGAAGGTTTGCGGGCCGCGGCGCATTGGCGCGTCGACATTCACTCCAAGGTCACCGGCGTGATCGTGCCGACCGAGCTGGTGGATATCATCGAGCTGCGCGACGGGCGCATCGCCTCGCTCACCGAGTTCTTCGTGCCGTGCTGAGCGCGCGCAAATCATCCACCCCGGGCGATGCGTAACGAATGGCTACGATGAGATGTGCGGGTCGGCCCTCGACACCGGCGGATGTGCCAGCGATCATCGCTTTGCTTGCGCAGGCTGGACTGCGTCCGAACGTAAAACCGCAGGACCTGCACTGGAAGTACTGGCAGCCGCGAGCGGACTGGCGGGGACCGCGCTCTTTCGTCCTCGCCGACGGCAGCGAAATTCTCGCCCATGGTGGCATCGTTCCCGGCACCTGTGCCTGGGAATCGCAGCGGCTCAGGACCCTGCACGTGATCGACTGGGCGGCGAGCCCGCGGGAGATCGGTGCGGGGGTCGCCCTCATGAACTACGTGGGTCAACAGGCCGAGGCGTTGCTCGCGATCGGCGGCAGTGCCCAGACCATGCAGATCCTGCCGCGCATCGGTTTTCGTGCTGCCGGCTTTGCGGTCGGCTACACGCGCGCCTTGTCGCCGTTGCGCCTGCTCCAGGATCCCAGGCAGCGGAACTGGCGGCTGCTGCCGCGGTTCGTCCGCAGCCTCGCCTGGAAGCTCGCCGCTCCTCCGGCGTCAGCCGGGGATGACTGGCTGGCGCGCCGCGTCGCGGGCGATGACCTCGAGCGGATCTCCGTGGCGTTGCCTATCCCGACCCGGGGCATGGGGGTCTTCGAGCGCAGCGCGGGCCTCTTCAGCTACGCGCTCGCCTGTCCGATCGCTCCGATGCACTTGTATTCGGTCGAAAGAGCCGGCCGCGTAAGGGGTTATTTCCTGCTGGTCTCCGCCCCGGGTCAGGTCCGCATCGTCGACTGCTGGATGGATTCGGACCGGCCAGTCGACTGGCGCGCGTTGATTCACTGTGCGGTCGAGGAGGCAAGGCGCGACCCGGACGCGGCCGAAGTGGTCATCTGGGCGAGCGATCCGCTGCTTTCGGAGTGCCTGCGGACGAGTGGCTTTCATGCACGGCAGAAGACCCCCATCCTGCTGCGCCCGACAAACGGCGCCGCAGTGCCGGTGGCACCCTTGCGCGTGCAGATGTTGGACAACGATGAGGCCTATCTTCACCACGGCCGCATCGAGCCGTGGCTATGAGCTGCTCTCAGGGGATCGTCTTCTCCCCGACGTTGGACATCTCGCCCACCACCCCGTTGCTGGTGTAGGCGGCGACACCGAAGTACCAGGTTGCCGGAGCAAGATTGGTCACCACGTAAGTCGTGGCGCCCGGGTTCGCCAGCTTTACCTGCTGAGTCAGATTGTCGGCCGAGGTTCCGTAGTAGACGATATATCCGGCCAGGCCGGCCAGCACCGTATCAGCGGTCGTCTCCGTCACGGCAGTCCAGTCGAGCGTCGCGGTACCATTCGAAACCTCGTTCACGCTGATGCTGAATGGCGCAAGGGACGCGCTCGCTGTGCCGTCACTCACGCTGATGACGATATTCGCGTCCGTTCCCACATCCCCAGCGTCGGGCGTTCCGGTGAGCGCGCCGTCCGAGCCGTTGAAAGCCGCCCATGCAGGCTTGTTCTGGATGCTGAACGCCAATGCAGTGCCTGCGGGTCCAGACACTGTGGGTGTGAAGCTATAAGGTGACCCGTAGTTCACTCCTGCGGGCGGGACACCCTCAATGGTGAGCGCTGTACCCGTTTGTGACGCCGGCGTCGTCGATGCGTCTGACCCATCCCCTCCGCATGCGCCGAGTGCGATTGCGAGTGATCCACCCAGGACCGCGAGGCGCAAACGCCGCAGCGTGTCTGAACCGTGATCCATGCCTTGCCCCCCTGTGATCGCCGGCAGGGCAAAGCAAAATCTCCGCTGGTTGAAGTTGACGACGCCGCGACGGTGCCTGCGGTGCCGGCAACCCCGCTATCTCACGCGCTGCGAACGCTGAGACCGGAGGCTTTGCGTCTCCCCCTCGCGGG
>JASHTN010000077.1 GCA_030040525.1 Gammaproteobacteria bacterium
ATGGCGAGCATCGAAGCGGGGCTCGCCTACATGCGCGAAGTGCTGCTACTCGATGAGATGGCGACCAACGCGCTGCTGCGCGGCGATAACTCCGCGACGCTGGTGAGCTCGCACCTGTGGATCACGACTGCAGCGCAGATGGGCATGGGTTTCGTCCTGCCCTTCGCGCTGGTGTTCGTGGCGATTCCGCTCGAGACCTTCGCGCATTCGCTGCGCACCGTCGTGGGTCTGATCGGCATCGCCGTGCTGCAGGCGCTCGCCTTGACCCTGCGGCTGCTCGGCAACGGCGCCCGACACCTCGGCGGGCTCGCCTGCAAACTCTATGACCTGCCGTTGTTCGTGCCCTTATGGCTCGAGGCGCGCAAGCACGAGCAGGCCCGCAACGCGTCGGCAGCTAACCCGGAGCGCACCGAGTCGGCGGTCTGGAAAGGGGCGCGGACATGAGACGCGCGCTGTTGCTCGGCATCGCACTGGCGCTGCCGGCCTGCACTGCCCCTCAGACACACAACACCGGAGTGTATCTGCTGGTCGATACGTCCGGCTCTTACAACCGGAACATCACCAAGGCAGAGCAGATCACGCTCTATGCGCTCTCACGGCTGCAGTCCGAGGACTCGATCGCCGTCGCGCGCATCGACACCGGCAGCTTCACGGAGAAGGACATCATCGCCAAGGCCACTTTCGATGACCGCCCCAGCACCGCCAACGCGCAGAAGCGCGCCTTTGCCGGCCGGGTGGAAAAGTTCATCGATCAGTCGCCGCCCGCACCCTTCACCGACATCACCGGCGGGCTGCTGCAGGCGATCGAGTTCCTCAACGAGAAGCACCCCGCGCACAAGGAGATCCTCATCCTCTCGGACATGAAGGAGGATCTTGGCAAGGGCTACGTGCGCAACATCCCGCTCGACTTCACGGGCTTCGACGTCGTCGCGCTCAACGTGACCAAGCTGCACAGCGACAACCTCGATCCGCGCCTCTACCTCGGACGTCTGGATGAGTGGCGCGCCCGCGTCGAGAAGGGTGGCGGCCACTGGCGGGTGATCAACGACCTCGATCACCTGGACGGGCTGCTGTAGTCCTGCGCGCAGCCGGTCGCGGGCGGGGACTCGCAACGCCCGCAGTCGCCATCTCGCCCGAGGGCGCGCATGGCTGGTGCAACTGATCGGGGGTCAGGCGAACGTCCGGGCAGCTTTGCGTCATCCCGCCTGCCTTCTGCCGCGTTATGGCCATGCATAGAGTCTCCGGGGCGGCCGCCATGCCAGAGCTGCGATCTGCGCGCATTTCGACTTCAGGCCTGTGTCTGGGCGCGCTCGTGCTCACCCTTGCCGGCTGTGGTGGAGGCGGCGCGCCGGCACCGGGCTACACACTCACCGTGACGACGGGTCTCGGGACCCTCACGGCGGGCAGGAGTGTCAGCGCCACCGTGCATCTGACGCCGCAGGACGGTTACACGGGGACCGTCTCGCTGTCCTGCAACGTAAGCGGTGGCGCCACGCCCTCCCCGACCTGCGCGCTGAGCGCGGCCTCGGTGTCAGTCGGCGCCGCCGGAGCCTCTTCGACCCTCACCGTGTCCTCCTCGACGAGTACACCGGGTGGCGGCTATTCGGTTGGGGTCAGCGCCCGCGACGCGACCGGGCTCACCCCGAGCAACGGCTCACAGACGCTGTCGCTGCTGCTGGCGGCAGTGATCCAGCACATCGTGATCATCTTTCAGGAGAACCGCACACCGGACAATCTGTTCCAGGACCCGGTGTTGATCTCGCGCGGCGCCGATATTGCAGGCAGCGGCGTCAATTCCCTGGGCGAGACCATTCCACTCGCCCCGATCGACCTCGGCACCAGCGGCGCGAGTCCGCAGAACTACGACCTGAGTCACGCACACGCCGCGTTCGTTGCGATGTACGACGGCGGCAGGATGGACGGGGCCAACCTGATCCCGTGCAGTCCCGCGGCCAACTGCCCGCCGAATGCGCATCCGAACCCGCAGTTCAAATACGTGATACCGGCCGACGTACAGCCCTACTTCGCGCTCGCCGAGCAATACACCTTTGGCGACCGGATGTTCCAGACCAACGAGGGGCCGAGCTTCCCGGCGCATCAGTTCATCATCGCCGGGACCTCCGCGCCGACGGCGACCAGCCCGCTGTTCGCCGCGGAGAACCCGGCGGTCAGCCCCGCCGGTTGTATCGCCGCGGCGAGCAACACGGTGGCGATGATCGATGCCAGCGGCAGCGAGAGCGCGCAGCCGGCACAGTACCCGTGCTTCGAGCATCCCACCGTGACGGACCTGCTCGGCGCTCAGAAGGTGAGCTGGCGGTACTACGCACCGTCGGCCGGCTCGATCTGGACCGCACCCGATGCCATCAGCCACATCTGCGGCCCGCAGACGGTCGCCGGCACCCTCACCTGCACGGGCGCGGAGTGGACCGCCAACGTCGTCATCCCGCAGACGCAGGTGCTAACCGACATCCTCAACGGTCAGCTCGCGCAGGTGAGCTGGGTCATCCCGGACGGCAAGAGCTCCGATCATGCCGCATCGAACGATGGCTCCGGTCCCTCCTGGGTCGCCTCGATCGTCAACGCCATAGGCGAGAGCGCTTACTGGGCGAACACGGCGATCATCATCACCTGGGACGACTGGGGAGGCTGGTTCGATCACGTGCCGCCGACCGTGGTCGCAGATGGTGTCAGCTGGGGCTCGG
>JASHTN010000078.1 GCA_030040525.1 Gammaproteobacteria bacterium
ATCTGACGCCGATCGGCATTGTACCGGTGATTCACAATGCCGAGTTCGCGCGCCGGCGGCGCCGGCGACTCACGGCTGTGGTGGCGACCACGGTCGTCGCGGTACCTGCTGTTTACCTTCTCATTCACTTCGCGGTGCCCTGAGACGCCGCTTGGATCGGGGACCCTCTTCCTAAGACCGGGAACGTCTAGTGAGCATCATTGAAAATGCCCTGGCCCTGGCCAAGGCTCGCGGGGAGCGTGTGCCGGCGGGTACTCGGGCGCGGCGTCCCGGAGCGGACGCGACCGTCTCTGTAGAGACTCAGCCGACGCGTCAGTTCGAGACGGTCATCCTCAATCCCGTAATCCTCGAGCGCAATTGCGTGCTGCCGCAGGTCGCCGACCGCGCTGCGCTGCGCGCCTACAAGATCCTGCGCACCCGGTTGCTGCGGCGCCTTACCGCCGAAGACTGGGGGTGGATTGCTGTGACCAGCACGAGAGCCGGCGAAGGCAAGACTCTCACGTCGATCAACCTTGCGGTGGCACTTGCGCAGGAACCGAATACGCACGTGTGCCTGGTTGACCTGGATCTCCCGCGTCCGCAAGTGGCGGCGCAGATGGGAATCCGCTGCGAGCGGGGACTCGGCGAGTATCTCCTCGGTGAGGCGGAGGCCCTGCAGGTAATTTACAGTTGCGGGGCAGCCAACCTGCTCGTGATTCCGAACAACCGGCCGTTCGATTATTCATCGGAGATGCTGGGGAGTCCGCGAATGCTCGAGCTGCTGCAGGTGCTCGAGACGGAGCTGCCGCAACACATCGTGATATTCGATATGCCGCCGCTTAGCTCGGACGACGCCCTCGCCTTTGCTCCGCGGGTCGATGGGGTGTTGCTGGTGGTTGCGGAGGGGCAGACTGACCGCGCCGCCGTGGCGAAGTCGAAGGAGCTGCTCGGCGAGATGAACCTCATAGGCGTCGTGCTGAATCACTCTTCGGAGCGGGATGACGCACCGTCATATTATTAGAACCATCCCAAGATCATTCCCTCGACCTGACGTGGGTTCTGGACGATCAGCAAATCGTCTATGTCTGGAGCGAGGCCCCCTTAGGCGTCCGTGACATCGCGTATCCCGTACAGGAACCTGGAGAAAAGCAGCCCGTACAGAGCCGGACCGAGTGGCACCTTGGCGAGAAAGCGCGGGCGGTCGCTATATGGCAGGAACGCGCTTTCGACGAAGGCAACCTTGCTAAAGAAGTTGCCGAACTCGCGCTTAATCTGGTGTGCCGGTGGGTAATTCGTCCCGCGCGGCAGGTAGTCGGCATTTCGACTGGCGACCTCCCGCGCAGGCATACCCCGTTGAAACTCGTTTCTGACTCCCAGAGAGGCCCACAGCAACAACCACCATCTCGGCCTGAATATGGATGCCAGAGGCACGTAGATGTGCCCTTCGATCAAGCGGTAACGGCTCGGAAATGCGTGCAGAAAGAAACCTCCTGGGCGCATTAGCCTGCGGAGTTCCGCGAGTGCCTGCGGGTAGTTCAGGACATGCTCGAAGACCTGATCACTGAGGACTACGTCGATACTAGAATCATCGAACGGCAGCCGGTAAGGGGTGCCAATCTTCCGCAGCCGCCCTTCCTCCCTCAAGCGCGGCGCGATCGCCCTGCCGTTCCAATGGTAGGAATACTCGACATCGAACAGGTCGCAGCCGTATATGTCGAACCCTTGATCGAGGGCGGCCTGCACCATCCCACCCTCGCCGCATCCGAAATCCAACAGCTTCATGCCAGGTCGGATCGGCGTTCCAAGGTCGGCTAACATCCGACAAAACACGTCGAAGCGTGTCACGGGATCCATGGCGGGTCCTCTCGGTTCACAGTAGTGCGAGCGCTGTAAGCCGGACGATAGTAGAGGCTTGTTCGCACTTCGTCGTTCGAGTCAGTGGTCGTCAACCTGTTTACAAGGCTGTTGTCCTTTGCCTTGTCGTGTCGGGTACCGCATCTAGTTGCCGGTTGGAGATGCCCCAACCGCTCGCGTGCATGGACTATTCCCTGACGCGGTGACAATGATGGCCTCGTACCGTGGCAAGATAGCGGGCCATGAAAATTCGCGTATCACAAAGCTTCGTGCCTGCTCCGCAAGCCGCGCAGCGTATTGCGGGTCACCGAGTACCTTTAAGACCTGTTCGACAATCTTATCATCGGTGTCGGCAACCAGCAGTTGCTCCCCGTTTCTCCCACCTATTCCATTGGCGGCGATTGAAGTCGTCACGATCGGAACGCCGGCATACATGCCCTCGAGGATTTTGTTTTGCAGGCCCGTCCCTTCGATCATTGGATACACAAAAACATTCGCTTGGGCAATATAGGGCCAGATATTGTCGACTGTGCCCGTGACAGTGATGGTGCGGCTGCGGAGCTGCTTTATCGCAGGTGCGGGATCACGTCCGATGATGAGCAATCTGGCATCGGCCAGCGAAGCCAGGATCCGCGGGAATATACGCTGAGCAAGACGCAGAACGGCGGAGATGTTGGGCTGATAGGACATGTCGCCAAGGAAGCCGATGACTCTGTTGGGAAGTGGAGCCTTTGCCATGGGGGGCGCGTCGGCGGTGAAAATCCCATTCGGGACTACGTGAATTCGCGGCAGGTGACCCGAACGGGCGGCGTGTGCATCTACTGCAGAGATGTAAATTGCCGCATCGAACACCTCGTGCGCTTTCCTCTCCAGACGCCGCCACTTCCAGCCGCTGTACCTGGTCAACAGCCGGAGAAGCGGGCCCTTCGACAGATGGCGAAAATGCGCTAGAGCCGGCGAATCGACCATGTCCATGACGAAGCGAGTGCCGGGGTATCTCCGACGGATGGTACACGCGACGTCCAGATGCCTCGTTGCCCAGATGACGGCCGAATAGTTCTTGTGGTCCAGGTAGCGCAGCAGCGAGCGCTCAAGCCTGCGCCTTGGGTACCCCGATAAGTTTTGTGGTGCGCCCCAGGGCCACAAACCACGAACAGCGGTCCTGATTTTTCTGAGCCATGGGGGAAGCCACGTAATTGGCACCCTCATGACGACCAGCGAGTGGCAGCGCTGGAGTGGGCTGCTCGGCAGGACCACCTCATCTTCCTCTTCCGTGAATACCAGGACATCCAATTCGTGCCGTTGCGCCAGGTATTCGACTATCGGAGCAAACCTCAGTGAGTAGCCATTGCGGCGTATTGGCCACGGCACAATCGACAGCACGAGCAGCAGTCGTGCCTTACGACCGCTGTGCAGCGCTGCGTGCTGCGCTTCACTGTAGCCAGTGACAAGTTCGGGCCGCATCACCCCGCTCCGATTAGCTGCCAAGTCGCTTGCGGGGAAAGCCAACAGCCTTCATCACGGCTTTCACCAGGTTTCTGCTTCCGTTCAGGCCCACTCGGCAGTACAGGCGTGTTAACGCGAAGGCCGGTGCCCAAAGGGGGCTTCGATAGCGGCACTCATACCCCAGCCGCCTCAAATGCGCTCCCATGAACGCTTCGGCGACGAAGATCTCGCGAGCGCTCATTTCCCGCCTCCAGCGGGCCACGGCTTCGGGGCGGATTCTGTGTTTGAGCTTCCAATGGCGTCCCTGTAGCGAGTCTGGAGGTAAGTGCTTATCCACAATCTGCTCCCACGAGAGCATTTGCGGCTCGAACTCCTCGCCTATGAACCCGCAAATCTTCCGCAGCGTGCCCTCAGTCTCGAGCACCAGGTCTTCATAGCGAACGAGCAGAATTCGTTCCCGCAGTCCTGAGCGGGTCCAGCGCTGCTGGTACTCGAGTGCACTGGTCCATTCCCGGGTGTTGTTATGCAGCCAGCGGCCAATCCAAGCCCGAACTTGAAATGACTTCGCCACATCCCGGCCGTCCCGAACCAGAAAAATGAATTGCGAGTTGGGAAACATCCTCGCCAGCTCGGGCACGATCTGTATGTAGACGGGCGTCTTATCTCCCCAGCGAGCCTTTCCTTCGACCCGCATATGCCATCGATAGACGATCTCGGCCAGATCGCGCAGATAAGGTTCCGTGAGTTGACTCAGCTCGCGCCGGAATTCCTGTGGTTCGAGTTTCATCTCCGGCCGATTTAACTGGTCGGTGATTATCGAGACGGCGCTTTCGATCTCGGCGGCATCGAGGGGTCGATCGATGCTGAATCGCTTCAGCAGATCAAGGAAG
This sequence comes from Gammaproteobacteria bacterium, assembly GCA_030040525.1. GTDB lineage: Bacteria > Pseudomonadota > Gammaproteobacteria > Steroidobacterales > Steroidobacteraceae > 13-2-20CM-66-19. Next base: position 4,170 of record JASHTN010000078.1, read on the forward strand.
TACCAGGTCTCCGCCGGAATGCTGATTCGCGAATGCGAGCAGAGCATCATCCGCAGCAGCGTGGTGCCGGACCGACCACTGCCGACGATGAAGAAAGGAGGAGCTGTTGGGGCCTCGTCAGCCCACCGCCGTACTTCCCTGACTGTGCTCATCCCCTGGCCACCCTTCAGCTCGAACTATTCATGTTAAGCCGACTTCTGCCTACACGGCAATGCGTGCCTGGGCTTGGCGAGCGCCAATTATGTCATTCTGGCAATGCGGCGCCTTCAATTCGTCGTTAGGTTGTTTCATCTGTGAGGCTCTTGTACAGAGCATCGAATTCGCGTGCCATATGCGCTACGGAATAATTGTCCACGACGCGTGCGCGCGCCGCGAGCGCCAGGCGATGCAGCAACGGCCGGTCGCTCGCGAGTCGTTCCAACGCGTTGGCCACGGCCTGCGGCGTACGAGCCGGCACAAACAGTCCGTGCACCCCATCCTGCACGACATCGGGTATTGCGCCCACGGGTGAGACCACCGGAACGGCACCACCCGCCATGGCCTCCAGTAGCGCGTACGGCAGTCCTTCGCGGAAGGTTGGAAATGCAAGCACCTCGGCTTCCCGCCAGAACTGCTCTTTGGCGGACCCGAATACGGCCCCTCTCAGGCGTGTTCGGTCTCCGAGCCGATGCGCCTCGATGACCCGGGTGATCTCTCCGCTGGCTGGTCCGCTGCCGGCGATTGTGAAAGTGACGACGACGCCGCGATCGCGCAGGATCCTCACCGCCTCGATGGTCTCGAAGATGCCCTTGTCAGCGGCGAGCCGCCCGAGATAGACGATTCTGAGCGGCCGACTCGCGCTGTAGCGTTCCGCGCGCAGATCGGCTTCGCCTGGTGTCACGGCGTTCGGGATGTGAGCCAGCCGCGCGCGCGGAGCGAAGGCGCCGTAGGCTGCCATTTCCCTGCGCGCTAGCAACACCACCGCATCGGGCCAGGACAGGACGCGTCGCAGCAGCGCGCTTAGTACCCGATTGCCTCCGAAGAACTCGCCGGGCAGCGCACCGCCGTGAACCTGGTAGACGACCTTGCGCCGCAGGGCTTTCGCCAGCACGAGAAATGCTATATCGCGCCAGTAGCTCTTTGGCACGAGCGAGGTGTTGATGTGTACGATGCGCGACCGCGTGCGAATGAGACACGCGGCAAACGCGAACGGACCGGCGATCAGGCGGAGCAGTGTGCCGATACGGCCCTGCGAGCGACCCTCGCTGCCTACCTGAAACTGCAGGAGTCGGAACCGACTGGACAACGACGACTCGAACAGTTGATTGAGGTGCGTGGAAACCCCGCTCACTGCGCTGCGCGCCGGACCGAGCAGCAAGACGCGGGGGCCGTCGGCGAGTCGCATGCCTAGATCGGCTGTCGGGGAACTTCGCGGGCCCGGTCGCTCTTCATGGCGGCCTCGTAGGCCTCGAGCAGCCGCGGCACCTGGTGATGCCAGGCGAGCCCCCCTTCTACGCGCCGGCGTCCGATCGCGCCCATCGTTGCGCGCCGTGCAGGGTCATCGAGCAACTCGCACAACTTGGTTGCAAAATCCGCGGTGTCGTTGGGCCGCGCGTACAGCGACGCCTCCGCGGCCGAGAAGCGCCCTTCCGTCAGGTCGAACTGGACAATCGGCTTGCCGAGCGCCATGTACTCGAGGATCTTGTTCATCGTGGACTTGTCGTTCATGTCATTGGCGCGATCCGGATTCACGCATACCTCAGCAGTGCTCATGATCTCCCACAACGCCGCGTCGGGGATCCGGCCGGTGAACTCGACGCAATCGTCGAGTGCCAGGTCCAGACACAGCTGTCGGATTGCGGCAAGCTCGGTGCCGTCTCCGACGATGATGAAGTGCACATCGTCGCGGTGCAGCGCCCGGCGCATATACGCCACGACCTCGAGCAGCAGGTCGAGTCCCTCCTGCTTGCCGATCACCCCGACGTAGCCGACGAGATGCGCTTTGCCGCGCCGCAGCCCGGGGCGCGGCGGGACCGCTCGCACGCGCGTCAGATCCGCCCCGCTGCGCACGACGAATACCTTTGCCGGTGCCATGTGGCCACGCTCGATGGCGATCCGCCGATAGGACTCGTTGGTCGCGATGCTCGCATCGGCGGTGGCAAAGGTCCAACGCTCGAGCCGGCACAGGAGCCTGTACCACAGGTCGCGCCGGCCAAACTTGGCCTCGTAGAGCTCGGGATTGATGTCGTGATGATCGAAAATAAACCGTTTGCCGAACAGTTTGAAGAACCGGGCGATCAGGAAAATGGTGTCCGGGGGATTGCAGCCGTGGATGACGTCGAAGCCACGCGTGACAGCGACGCGTAGCGCCAGTGCGAACTGCATGAGCAGCGCCAGCCCATACTCGAGACCGTAGCCGAGAGCGGAGTCGGCTTCGAGCGGTAGCCCGTACCGATAGATGTGCACGTCCTCGAGGATCTCGTGGCCCTTGTCGTAGCCGCGCCCTTTGGGGCAGATGATGTTGACGCTGTGCCCGTGGGCGCGCAGCGCCAGGGCCTCCTGCCAGACCCGCCGGTCAAACGGGCAGGGGAGGTTCTCGACGATGATGAGAACGCGCCATTTACCAGGCGATGCCGTCATAGTGGTCCACGGGAGCGGTGCTCTTGCCGTCAGCGGTGTTCCACAGTCCGACCAGATCGATGACGGACGTACCGGACGGCAATCCCTGCAGCAGCGACCTGAATTCCTCGCTCGCCGCGGCGACGACCAGCACTTCTGCATGCTCGAGGAGCTGCTCGGGACGCTCGACGAGGAGCCGCCCGATGTGCGGTATGTGAGTCAGAATGTATTCGCGATTCGCGCCCAGCAGGGCTGCAAGTCTCACGTTCTGATCGTAGACCAGGAGCTCATAACCCTTGCCGATGAGTTGCTCAGCCAGAGTGACGATCGGGCTCTCGCGCAGATCGTCGGTGCCCTCCTTGAAGCTTAAGCCCAGGAGCCCCACGCGCCGCCGCCCGGTGGCACGAATCATCGACAAGGCGTGAGCGACGTGCAGCTGGTTGCTCGGCAGGATCGCGCCGAGGACCGGAGTCTCCACATCCAGCAATCTGCCCTGATAAGTCAGCGCGCGCACATCCTTCGGCAGGCAGGAGCCGCCGAAGGCGAAGCCCGGACGCAGGTAGGCGCCCGATATGTTGAGCTTGGTATCCATGCAGAAGAGGCGCATCGCGAGCCTGCCGTCGACGCCCATCGCCTTGCACAGCCGCCCGACCTCGTTGGCGAAGCTCACCTTGAGCGCATGCCAGGAGTTATCGACGTACTTGACCATTTCCGCGGTGCGCAGGTCCGTGAGAACGAGCGGGGCGTCCAGCCCCGCGTACAGCTCGCGTACGATCGCGGCCGCACGCTCATCCGATGCGCCGATCACCGTCTTCGGCGGATGATCGTAGTCGTAGATCGCCGAGCCCTCGCGCAGGAACTCCGGGTTGATGCATACGCCGAAATCCTTGCCGGCCCGCAGGTGCGAGCACTGCTCGAGGAGCGGCACGACGACGCTCTGCATCGAGCCGGGGAGCAGTGTGCTGCGGATGACCACGACCTTGTAGCCCCCGCCCGCGGCGAGCTGCTCGCCGATCTGCTGCACCACGCGGCGCACATAAGTCAAATCGAGGCTGCCGTTGGCCTGACCCGGTGTGCCGACACACACCAACAGCACGTCGCACTGCGCGACCGCCGTCGCGTAGTCGGATCCGGCGAGCAGCCGGCCCGCCGTGAGCGCCGCCGCGATCAGCTCCTCGAGCCCCGGCTCGATGATCGGGCTTTTGCCCCGACGCAGGAAATCGACCTTGACGCCGTTTGGGTCGATGCCAACTACACTATGTCCATCTCTGGCTAGGCAGGCCGCGGAAACGACTCCGACATAGCCCAACCCAAACAAAGCAATTTTCATTATTCCTGCGGCCTGTCGTCCTGAGATCTGAGGATACGGCAGTCCGGGCGGCTTGTCGTGCGATACTCGTCCAATACCGTTCATGAACCTTCGCTGGATCCTCAATCGTGTGCGCACGATGGGAGTGCGCGAGTTGCGCCATCGCAGCGTGCAGTATCTGCGCGCGCAACTCGAGCGCGCGGGCCTCGGATGGGTCGGGTCCTTGCCGGCGGATGCGAGCCGCGGCATGCCATGGATCGCGGCATGGCCCGAGGGCTTCGCGGTCGACACTTATCGGGAAGCGGCGGAGCGCATCCTGCAGGGCAGGTTCAGGCTGTTCGCCAACCGCGACTGGAAGCTCGGATTTCCGCCGGACTGGAATCGCGATCCCTCGAGCGGCACGCACGCGCCGCTCGCATTCGGCAGGACTCTGAACTATCGCGATGAGGAGGGGGTCGGCAACATCAAATATCTGTGGGAGCCGAACCGGCACCTCGAGCTCGTGACGCTCGCGCAGGCGTGGCGCCTGAGCGGCGAGGCCCGCTTTGCCGAGGGTTGCCTCACTCTCGTCGACTCCTGGATCGCGCAGTGTCCGTACATGATGGGGCCAAACTGGACGAGCAGCCTGGAAGTGGCGCTGCGCCTCGTCAACTGGTCATGTGCCTGGCATCTGCTCGACGGCGATCAGTCGGTGCTGTTCCAGGAGCAGCACGGCAATGCATTCAAGGCGCGCTGGCTCGCCGCCGTGCGCCAGCATTGCCACTTCATCGCGGCTCACTGGTCTCTTTACTCCTCCGCCAACAATCACCTGCTCGGCGAGCTGCTCGGTCTCCTCATCGGCTCCACGACCTGGCCCTGCTGGCCGGAGAGCGCGCGGTGGCGTGCGCAGGCGCTGCAGGGCTTCCCGGAGCAGGCGCTGCTGCAGAACCATGCCGACGGGGTCAACCGCGAGCAGGCGATCTGGTATCAGCATGAGGTCGCCGACATGATGCTGCTGGCGGGCCTGACCGCGGCGGCCAACGGTCATGACTTTGGCGCAGCGTTCTGGGGCCGGCTCGAGGCGATGCTCGATTTTCTCGCCAGCTGCATGGACGCGGGTGGACACGTGCCCGCGCTCGGCGATGCGGATGACGGAGTGATCGTCCGCTTCAGTCCCGATCCCGACTTCCGTGTGTACCGGTCGCTGCTCGCGACGGGCAGCGTGCTGTTTGCGAGAGGTGACTTCAAGCACAAGGCACAGGTCTTCGACGACAAGAGCCGGTGGCTCCTGGGCGATGCCGCCGCGGTGAAGTTCGCGGCGCTCGCTGCCGACTCGTCAGCCGAGCGCCTGCGGCGCGGCTTCGAGTCGGGGGGCTATTACATTCTGGGCAGCGAGTTCGAGACTGCACGCGAAGTGCGCCTGATCGTCGATGCGGCGCCGCTCGGCTATCTCGCGATCGCCGCGCATGGTCACGCCGACGCGCTGTCCTTCACCGTGTCGGTCGCCGGACAGCCGATCCTCATCGATCCGGGCACCTACTCGTACCACACGCACCCGCGCTGGCGCGATTTCTTTCGCGGCACATCGGCGCATAACACTCTGGCCGTCGACCATCTGGATCAGTCGGTGCCGGGCGGTGCCTTTCTCTGGAGCCGCCACGCGAGTACCCGCTGCCTCGTGTTCGCTCCCGGTGCCGACGAGCAACGGCTCGTCGCCGAGCACGACGGTTACCGCCGCCTGCACGACCCGGTCACTCATCGCCGCGAGATTCTTTATCGTCCGGCCGCGCAGGTCATCACGGTCACGGATCACGTTCAGGGCAGGTCAGTCCACGAGATTGAGATCTTCTGGCACTTTGCGCAGGGGTGCCGGGTTACGCTCGAGGGCGAGGCGGCGCAAGCCACCCGCGACGGGGTCGGGATCGTGCTGCGATGGCCCGACTCGCTCCGCGCGCGGTTGGTGCGTGGGAGCCTCGATCCCATCCAGGGCTGGATCTCGCACCGATTCGACGAGAAAGTGCCGGGGGACGCCCTGGTCCTATCGGGGCGCATCGCGGGAGCCTGGCAGGGCGTGAGCACGATCGAAGTAGCGTTGCCAGGTCGCGTTGACGCCTAGAAAAAGTTAAACATATCAATATCTTAGATCATCGCAACGGCCCGTCCACAGCAACTGCGATGCGGCTCCACGTTGGCCCCCGTGCCTGGCTTTACACTGGCGCCGGGCTGCCTTGTAAAGTTCATGATGTAAAGTTCTGCGATCCCTGTCGGTTTCTTTTGCACCCCTAATGCGCATCCGCATCCCCGGAAATTCCGTACGTGCCGCGGTCATCAGGCTCGCGCACGGCGCGGGAGCGCGCTGATGGCAGCCACGGCGCAGCGGCGCAAGCTCCTGATCCTGGAGAACGACCGCGCACTGCGGCGCCAGCTCGAGGCGGTGTTCTCCGATCTCGAGGTGACCGCGTGCGAGGCTTCCGCCGAGACGCTCGGCATCGTGCGCCGTACCGAGCCGGACGTGGTGCTGTTCGACCTGGGGACGGCGCGCAAGCCCTCGCTGGCGAGCGAGAGCCTGGAGCTGCTGCGCCGGATCCTCACGCTCGCGCCGGACATCAAGGTCATTGCCATGACCGAGCACAACGCGCGTGAGCTCGCGGTCGCTGCGATCGGGCTCGGCGCCGCGGATTTCTATCACAAGCCGCTCGATGCGGGCGTGCTGTCAATCGTCGTGCGGCGCGCCTTCCGCATGCGCGAGCTCGAGGAGGAGAACTGGCGGCTGCGCGAGGAGACCGGGGCGATGGCCCTCGAGGGCATCATCGGCGTCAGCGACTCGATGCGCAGCCTCGGCCGCGCCATCGAGAAGGTTGCGCCGACGAATGCGACGGTGCTGCTGCTCGGGGACAGCGGCACCGGCAAGGAGCTGCTCGCGCGTGCGCTGCACCGACTCTCGGAGCGCTCCCGCGGACCGTTCGTCGCGATCAATTGCGCGGCGATCCCGGATACGCTGCTGGAAAGCGAGCTCTTCGGCTACGAGAAGGGCGCCTTCACCGGTGCCAGCCGCAGCACACCCGGCAAGCTCGAGTCCGCCAACGGTGGCACGGTGTTCCTCGACGAGATCGGCGAGATGCCCGCCCCGCTGCAGGCGAAGCTGCTGCGCGTACTGCAGGAGCGGACCGTGGAGCACATCGGCGGCCGCACCCCGATTGCGCTCGACGTGCGCATCCTTTCGGCTACCAACCGCAATCTCGATGCGCTGATCGGCGACGGCACCTTCCGCCCGGACCTGTTCTATCGCATCAGCGAGGTGACGATCCGCGTGCCACCGTTACGCGCGCGGCAGGGCGACAGCCTGCTGCTCGCGCAGTTCCTGCTTACCGAGATGTCGCAGCGCTTCGGCAAGCCGACGCGCGGGCTCGCCCCGGATGCGATCCGTGCCATCCAGATGCACCGCTGGCCGGGCAACGTGCGTGAGCTCGAGAACCGCATCAAGGGCGCAGTGATCATGGCCGAAGGCGCCGTGGTGACCGCGGGCGACCTGGGACTGCAGGACCCGGGTGAGGATCCGGAGTTCCTCAACCTGCGGGCCGCGCGCCAGCGCGCCGAGGCGCAGGCGGCGCGGCAGGCGCTCGCCGTGGCGAAGGGCAACCTGTCGCGCGCGGCGGAGCTGCTCGGCGTGAGCCGCCCGACGCTCTATGACCTCATGGAGAAGCATGGGCTCGAGGCCGCGCACTACAGCCGTCACGCCCCGCCCGAGGCAGCAGGGGAGGCCGAGCCGCCACCTGAGCCCGAGCCGCCGGCACAGCCGCCTCCGAAGTCGATCGAGCGATAGCGGGCCGGATTGGCACGCCGACTGCGGCCGCCGGTCCGGCGGGCGCGCTAACGCTGCTTGAACTCCTCGGAGGTCAGCTGATGGCGCGCCAGCAGCTTGTAGAAGTCGGTGCGGTTACGCTTGGCGAGGCGCGCTGCCTGACTCACGTTGCCGCCGGTGATCTGCAGGATCTGCGACAGGTAGCTGCGCGTGAACTCATCGCGCGCCTCGTCGAAGGAGGGCAGGCGTCCCGGGGTGCCGCCGAGCGACTGTTGCACCAGCTCCGCCGGGATGATCGGCGTCTGCGACAGCGCGACGTTCTGCCGCACCACGTTGTGCAACTGGCGGATGTTGCCTGACCAGTCGGCGGTGGCGAGCAGCTCCACCGCCTCCGGCGCGTAGATCTTGCGCACGCCGCTTTCGCGCGCGATCTGCGCGAGGAAGTGCGCGACCAGGAGCGGGATGTCCTCGCGCCGCCGGTTGAGGGGCGGCATCTCGATGTGCACGACGTTCAGCCGATAGTACAGGTCCTCGCGGAACTGGCCCGAGGTCATGAGCTGCTGCAGGTCGCGCTGCGTCGAGGAGATGACGCGCACGTTGACCGGCAGCGGATCGCCGCCGCCCGGACGCACGGCGTTCTCCTGCAGCACGCGCAGCAGCTTCACCTGCAGCCGCATCGGCAGATCGGCGATGGCATCGAGCAACAGCGTGCCGCCGTCGGCGGCGAAGAACGCGCCGCGCTGCGGGCGCGCCGCGCCGGGCGCAGCAGCGGCTGGCTGCGGGGCGCCGAACAGCTCGCTGTCGAGCAGCTCCTCGGTCACCGCGCTGCAGTTGACGGCGACGAACGCCTTGTTCCTGCGCGGGCTGGCGCGGTGAATGGCGCGCGCCAGCATCTCCTTGCCGGTGCCGCCCTCGCCGGTCAGCAGCACGCGCGCATCGGTGCCGGCGACCATGTGCGCCTGCGCCAGCTTCTCCTCCATCACGGCGCTGCGGGTGATGATCTCCGCCCGCCAGTCCTCATCGGAGGTTCCGAAGCCCGAAATGCGCAACGCCCGCTGCACCTGGTCGAGGAGCTCCTGCTTGTCCACCGGCTTGGTGAGGAAGCCAAAGGCTCCCATCTGCGTCGCCTGCACCGCATCGGGGATGGTGCCGTGGGCCGTCAGGATGATGACCTTGAGGCCCGGCCAGCGGTTCTGCAGCTCCTTGAGCAGCCCGATGCCGTCCATCTGGTCCATGCGCAGGTCGGTGATGACGAGGTCCGGGCGAAAGCGGCTCGCGGCCGCGAGCGCGAGCGCCGCGCTCTCCACCGCCTCGACGTCGTAGTTCTCGGCGCGCAGGCGGATCGTCAGCAGCCGCAGCAGCCCTGGGTCGTCATCGACCACGAGGATGCGGGCTTTGCGTTTTCCGGTCTGGTTCACGGCGACCTCCCGTCGGGAGACTTGCGCTCGTTCAGCGAGCGCTCGATGTTGGCAATGGCATCGAGCTTGGCGTGGGCCTCATCGAGCTCCTTGCGCAAGCGGGCGTTCTCGTCCATCTCGGCCTGCAGGCGGTGGTTGGCGTTGGCGGTGCGCTCCTGGGCGGCGTGCTCCGCGTCACTCTGCAGCCTGCGATTTTCCTCTGTGAGCGTCAAATAGTCGTCGATTTGCGAAAGCTCGAGTGCGGACAGCGAGTGCTCGGCCGGTGTCAGCATCTGCGGGTTGGCGAGCAGCTCGCGCAGCAGTCCCTGGGCTTTCGGCAGGTTGGTAGCCGGGTGTCCCGGAGTGGCGAGAACCAGAGCGAGCTTGAGCTCGCGGCTCGCCGTCGGCGCCGCGTCGTACTCGCGCTGCGCCGCCGCGACGATCTCGGCCTGCGCGGCGGGCGCGCTCTGCTGCAGTCGCTGCAGCACAGCTAAGTCCTCCGTGAGTTGCGACGCGCTGCTCGAGACGGGAGTCGCGGCGGGCGCCGGCGTCGTGTTGCGACTCCCGGACATGAAGCCCGCACAGCCGGCCGTCGCAGCCGCGAGGCACGCGGCGAGCGCGGCGCGACTCGCTGGCTCAGGCCGCATGCGCCTGCGCCTTGGCCTCGCGGCGCGCGGGGCGGTCGCCGCTCGTCGCCCGGATCGGCATGGTGATACGGAAGTGCGCCCCCGGAAACTGCCCGTCGATGATCTCGACCGTGCCGCCGTGAGCCGCGACGAACTCCAGCACCACCGAGAGCCCGATGCCGGTCCCCTTGATCGAGCCGCTCTTCGCCGCACGCCCGGTGTAGAAGGCCTCGAAGATATGCTCGCGCTCCGGTGGCGGGATGCCGGGGCCGCTGTCGGCGACGTCGAGGATGAGCTGCGCGCCTGCGGTGCGGGCCTGCAGATGGATCGTGCCCCCCTTGGGCGAGTACTTCACGGCGTTCGACACCAGGTTCTCGAGGATCAGGCGTATCTTGCCGCGGTCAGCCATCAGCGTGACGTCCTCCACCTGCACATCGAGCCGTGCGCGTTGCGAGAGGAGCGTGAGCTGCTGGTTCTCCAGTACCTGCTTGACCAGCGGCCGCAGGCGGAATTCCGTCGCTTCGAGGCCGACGCTGGAGGTCTGCCAGGCGCTGAAGGACAGCAGGTTCTCGATCATGCGCTGCAGCTTGATGCCGTTCTCGCGCAGGATCGCGGCGACTTCCCGCTGGTTGGAATCGAGCTCGCCGACCGCGCCGTCCATCAGCAGCTCCGTCCCCTCGCGGATGTTGGCGAGCGGCGTCTTCAGCTCGTGCGACATATGGCGCAGGAAGCGGTTGCGCTCGTGCGCGAGCTCGAGCAGGCGCTGCCTGAGCCATTCGAGCTGGCGGCCGAGGCGCTCGAGGTCGTGGGGGCCTGCGACCGCGATGGTGTCGGTGAGCTTGCCTTCGCCGAGCTCGCTGATCGCGCGGTCGAGCTGGCGCAGCGGCTTGCCGACGCCGACCGTCAGCACCACGATCGCCACCAGCGCCAGCGGCAGCAGCAGCGCCGCGAGATACAGCAGCCGCTTGCGCGCCTCGAGCGTTTGCGCCTCGAGCGCCGCCACCTGCTTATCGACTTCGGCGTTACTCTGCTCCGCGACCTGCTCGACGAGCCCCGAGAGCTGCGCGAAGCGGCTGGAGAGATCGGCGCTCTCGCCGGCGCCGCCCGCGCTCAACACGCTCTCGCGGATGCCCGCCTGCTGCGCGGCGAGATCGCTGAGCGTCTTGCGGGCATCGCCGGCCGCGTGCTGGCTGAGCTGCTGCTGCGTGAGCGTGAGTCCCGCGTCCTGCGAGCGGTAGACGTCGAGGAGCTTCGGATCGTTGAGCACGGAGTAGAGACGCGCCGTGCGCTCGAGCGAGGCAATCTGCGCAAACAGCGCCTGGCTGGCGCGTGCGGTGGTGACGCCCTCGACGATGATCTTCTGGCCGGTATTGGCCAGGTCGCGGATCTGCAGCACCGCGGTCAGAATGGCAGTCAGCAACGGTACGGCGATCAACGCCAGACCGGTGAGCATCAGCCCGCTCAGTGACTTCGGTCGCCCCCAGCGCATGGGGCGCATTCTACCGGGCGACCGCCCGGTCCGTCTGCGATGCGGGGCAGCGCCGGCGCATCCTCACCAGGGGTTGCGCAGCAGCCGCTCCTCCCAGGTGAGCGAGCTGCGCACGATGGTGTCGAGATCGTCGAGCTGCGGTCGCCAGCCGAGCTCGGCGCGGACACGGTCCGCCCGTGCCACGAGCGTCGGCGGATCCCCGGCGCGGCGCCCCAGCTCGCGCACCGCGAGGCGCTTGCCGGAGACCCGCTCGACGCTCGCGAGCACCTCGCGCACGCTGTAGCCGTGTCCGTAGCCGACGTTGAGCGTCGCCGAGGCACCGCCGCCGCGCAGGTAGGTGAGGGCGTCGAGATGGGCGGCGGCGAGGTCGGTGACGTGAATGTAGTCGCGCACGCCGGTGCCGTCGGCGGTCGGGTAGTCGGTACCGAAGACCGAGACCTCCGCGCGCCTGCCGACCGCCGCCTCGCAGGCGACCTTTACGAGGAGCGTCGCGTTCGGCGTCGCCTGGCCGATGCGGCCCTGCGGATCGCAGCCCGCGACGTTGAAGTAGCGCAGCGCCACGTACCTCAAGGCGGAAGCCGCGGCCAGATCGCGCAGCATCCACTCCGACATGAGCTTGGAGGTGCCGTAGGGATTGATGGGCGCGGTCGGAGTCGTCTCGGCGGCGATGCCCCCTGGCGGCATGCCGTAGACCGCGGCAGTGGAGGAGAACACGAAGTGCTTCACGCCCGCCTCGCGGCAGCACTCGAGGAGCGTGCGCGTGGAGCAGGTATTGTTGCCGTAGTATTGCAGCGGCTCGCGCACCGACTCGGGGACGATGGTATGGGCGGCGAAGTGCATCACGGTGTCGACGCCGTGGCTGCGCAGCGTCTCGAGCACGACCGCGCGCTCGCTGACCTTGCCGACGATGAGCGGCGCGTCCAGCACCGCCTGGCGGAAGCCGCGCGACAGGTCGTCGAGCACCACCACGCGCTCGCCGCGCCCGCGCAGCTCGAGCGCGGCGTGACTGCCGATGTAACCGGCGCCGCCGGTGACTAAGATGCTGCCGGGATTCATGTGCGCATGGTAACCAAAACTGCGGATCCGCAACCGTTCGCCGGCCTGACGCCGGAGGTGGTGCTGGATGCGGCCGCGGCCGTCGGTCTGGCGCCCGATGGGCGGATGTTCGCGCTCAACAGCTACGAGAACCGCGTTTACCAGCTCGGCGCCGGGCGCGGCCAGCTGGTGCTGAAGTTCTACCGGCCGGCCCGCTGGAGCGACGCGCAGATTCTCGAGGAGCACCGCTTCGCCGCAGAGCTGGCCGCCACGCTCAACGTGGCGGCGCCGCTTGCGCTCGACGGGCAGACGCTGCTGCGTTACCGCGAGTTCCGCTTTGCGGCTTTCCCCTGGCTGCGCGGCCGGCCCCCGGAGCTCGATGCGCCCGAGGCCCGGCCGATGCTCGGGCGCAGCCTCGCGCGGCTGCATCAGACCGGCGCGCAGGCGGCATTCGCCGTGCGGCCGCGCATCGATGTGGAAAGGCTCGGCTGGCACGCCCGCCGGCAGGTGCTCGCGAGCGCGCTGCTCCCCGAGGCGCTGCGCGAGCGCTACGCCGCCGTGAGCGCGGCGCTCCTCGAGCAGGTGAGCGCAAGCTTCACGGCCACCGGCCCCCTGGGGGAGATCCGCATTCACGGCGACTGTCACCTCGGGAACCTGCTGTGGGATGAGCACGGTCCGGTGTTCGTGGACCTCGACGACTGCGCGACCGGCGTGCGGGTGCAGGACCTGTGGATGCTGCTCTCGGGCTCGCCGGCCGAGCAGCAGCGCCAGTGGAGCGAGCTGCTGGAAGGCTACCGGCAGTTTGCGGACTTCGACTTCCGGGAGCTGCGCCTCATCGAGCCGCTGCGCGCGCTGCGCATGCTGCACCATGCGGCCTGGGTGACCCACCGCTGGTCTGATCCCGCCTTTCCCCGGGCGTTCCCGTGGATGGGCGAGCCCCGCTACTGGGAGGGGTATCTGCAGGACCTGCTCGAGCAGATCGATGCCATCCACGACCCGCCCCTCCTGCAGGGGAAATGAGTCGCCGTCCCCGGCAGGCACTTCTCGGAAATGCCAAGCAGGCCGTGCCTGAAGGTGCTCGAAGGGCGTATCGTGTCGCCCATGCGCCGCCCCCCGTGGACCACTCTCGCCCGCTGCGCAGCCCTCCTCCTCGCTGCCGGCGTAATGCTCGCGGGCTGCGGCTCGGGCAAGTCGCCGATGGGCCCGATGCTGGCCCGGCATCCGCCGCCCGTGAAAAAGCCCCTCGTGCAGGGACCGACGCCGCCCGCCGACATGGTCTCCGCCGTGGGCGAAGCGAAGCCTGGCGCAGCGCGCGTCTCGGTGCGCTTCGATCTGCGGGCCCGGCCAGAGGTCTCCCAGCCACTCGATCTGAACATGGTGATCATGCCGTCGGCGGGTCTCGACCGGGTTTACGGCAAGGTCGAGGCGGACGACGGCCTCGAGCTCGTGAGCGGCGCGGACATCGCCCCGACCGACCGGCCGGCCGAGGACGTCCCCATCTCCCACAGCATCCGGGTCGTGCCGCGGCGCGAGGGGGTTTTGACGCTCCGGGCCGTCGTCTCGGCCGACTCGGGCGGTCAGTCATCGAGCCAGACGTTCTCCATTCCGCTCATTGCTGGCGGCGCCGCTCCGGAGCAGGTGGCTACAGGGGCCGCCGGCACCTCGCCCGGCACGCCCGTCCCCTCGGAGCAGACACCGGCTTCCACCACCCGCTAGCCGACGCTGCCGTCCACCGGCCGGACGGCCTCGGCAAGGCGGTCAAATTCCACTGTTGCGCGCACCCGACACGGGCGGGAGAGGCCTGCTGTCGCCCGATTAAGTCACCTAATTAAGTCAAATACTTAGGGTTTTCTCCTAGCAGCTTTCTCGAGGCGGCACAAACGCTGTAGAGTGAGTTTGCGATCCACGGCTCACTTCGCGAATAATGAGCCGCGTCAAGACGGACCGAGCCGGGGTCGCATGGAAGAAGCAACCGGGATGAACTCCGCCGCGTTAGTCCCCAAGACTGACTTCGCCATCGCCGTGTCGGGCCTGGTGACGATGCAGAGCTTTGCGCCGGCGGTGATCGCGGTCAGCTCGCTCTACGGTCTGCTCGGCCTGTTCGACGTCAGGCCGGGTCCCTACTTTCATTCCATGGCGCTCGTCGTCGCGCTGCTCGCGATCACGGTGCTGCGCATCCCGCGCACCGCCACCAGTCAGCTCTTCGGCGGAAATTTCGCCGTCGTCATCGCGGTCGCCGTGCGCTGGCTGATCGTGCTCGCGGTGTTGTTTGCGCTCGGCTACGTGTCCGGGTTCTCGCTCCACTACCCGCGGCGCGTGATACTCACCTGGGCGGTGTTCACGCCCGCGCTCATCATCTGCGCCTCGCTCGTGCTGCAGGAGCTGCTGCGGCGCATGCTGTGCGACCCGGCCAACGCCCGCAAGGCGGTGATCGCCGGCTGTACCGACTCGAGCGTCGCGCTCGCCCGGCGCCTGCACGGTCAGAACGAGTTCTGCATATCGATCGCCGGCTTTTTCGATGACCGCGGCCGCGATCGCCTCAAGGTGAACGGCGAGGTGTCGCTGCTCGGCACGCTCACGGATATGCCGGAATTCGTCAGGCGCAACGGCATCGAAGTCGCCTTCGTGGCGCTGCCCATCCGCCCCGTGAGCCGCGTGATGGAGCTGGTGGATGAGCTGCGCGACTCGACCGCATCGATCTACTACCTGCCGGACATCCATGTCTTCGATCTCATCCAGTCGCGCGGCGAAGTGCTCGACGGCATCCCCGTCATCTCGATGTGCGAGACGCCGTTCCACGGGCACCGCGCCGCCGCAAAGCGCCTCACCGACCTGCTGCTCACCATACCGCTGCTGCTGCTGATCTCCCCCCTGATGCTCGCGATCGCGCTCGCCGTGCGGCTCGGCTCCCCGGGACCCGTCGTGTTCCGGCAGCGCCGCTACGGCCTCAACGGCGAGGAGATCATCGTCTACAAGTTCCGCACCATGAGCGTGGTCGAGGACGGTCCGGTCACCGAGCAGGCGACGCGCGGCGATGCGCGCTTCACCCGCGTGGGCCGGTTCCTGCGCCGCTACTCGCTCGATGAGCTGCCGCAGCTCATCAACGTGCTCCAGGGGCGCATGAGTCTGGTCGGCCCGCGCCCGCACACGGTGGCGCACAACGAGCTCTACAGAAAGCTCATCAAGGGCTACATGCTGCGCCACAAGGTGCTGCCGGGAATCACTGGCCTTGCGCAGGTCAATGGCCTGCGCGGCGAGACGCGCGAGCTCGAGCAGATGGAAGCCCGGGTGCGCTACGACCTCGAGTACCTGCGCTGCTGGTCGCTCGAGCTCGATCTGGAGATCCTCGCCCGCACCGCCGTGCGGGTGCTGAACGACTCGAAGGCGTTCTAGCCCACCAAAAACGCGAGAGGCTTCACGGGTGCCTGCAGGGGGCCCCCGTATGATTTCGGTCGGGGCCACTCGAACGTCTTATGTCAAATACCCGGAGCATGCGTACGCTCGCCGACCCCGCGGAGGCGGCGCCAGGCGCGACGACCACGCTGGTCAGGGCGGATTCCCGCACCGATAGCTCCTCTGCCGAGCTTCATCCGCAGCTGAAAGCCCAGCTCCGGGAGCTGCAGCTGCGCACCGGCAAAGCGACCCCCGACGTCGCGATGCTGCTCAATCTCATCAACTCGCACTACCAGACGATGGACGGCGAGCGCCGCGGCATCGCCGAGTCCATGCGCCTCATGGCGGACGAGGCCCGCGCGCTCGCGCTCGAGGCGCGCGAGCAGAGCTCCGAGCAGCTGCAGGTCATCCTCGATCACATCAAGGACGTCGTGCTGGCGCTGGATGAGCAGGGCGTGATCTGCACCTTCAACCCGACCGGCGAGCGTGTCTTCGGGTTTGAGGCGACGGAAGTCACCGGCAAGCACATCGATGCGCTGATTCCGAAACTGGCGGAAGTCGGCGAGAGCGTGCCCGAGGCGCTCAAGCGCCTCGCTGCGGCTCTGGGGGATACCGCGCTCGACCTCGCCGCACGCGAGCTCACCGCGCGGCGCAAGGACGGCAGCGAGTTCCCCGCGGAGATCGCCGTCAGCCGGGCGCCGATGTCGAGCCGCGAGATGTTCGTGCTGTGCCTGCGCGACGTCACCGAGCGGCGCGTCTCCGAGCAGGCGATGCGCGAGAGCGAGGCGCGCTTCCGGCTGCTGGTCGACCACGCGCCCGACGCCATCGTGGTGCTCGACGCCGCATCGGGGCGCTTCACGGATGCGAACGACAAGGCGCAGAAGCTCTTCGGACTCGAGCGCGCCCGGCTGCTCGAGTTGGGCCCGGTGGACCTGAGTCCCGCGCGCCAGCCCGACGGCGCGCCCTCCGCCGAGCGCGCCCAGGGCTACATCAACCGCTGCCTCGCGGGCGAGCCGCAGATCTTCGAGTGGGTGCACTGCAACGCCGCCGGGCGCGAGATCATGTGCGAGGTGCGCCTCGTCAGCCTGCCGAGCGGCGGCCGGCAGCTGGTGCGCGGCAGCGTCGCCGACATTTCCGAGCGCAAGCGCAGCGAGCGCCTCGCCGCCACCGAGCGCGAGGTGTTCGAGCAGATGACGCGCAACGCACCGCTCCCTCACGTGCTCGGCTCCGTCACCCGGCTGGTCGAGTCGGTGGGCGTCGGCACGCTGGCCGCCGTGAGCGTGCTCGATGACAGCGGCCGGGCGTTCGCCTACATGATCGCACCACAGCTGCCGGCGCCACTGCGCATTGCGCTCGAGCGCGTCAGCATCGACATCCGCAACGGCTCGTGCGCCGCAGCGGTGTACCTCGGCCGCCAGGTGCTGGTCGCGGACATCGGCGCGGACGCCCTCTGGGCGGAGCCGCGCGCTGCAGCGCTCGCTGCGGGGCTCAACGCCGCCTGGTCGACGCCCATCAAGGCGGCCGGCGGCAAGGTGCTGGGCTCGCTCGGCGTCTTCCGCGCCGAGCCGGGCCTGCCTGCTCCGGCAGACTCGCAGCTCATGGCGCGCGCCGCGCAGCTCGCCGGCATTGCCATCGAGCGACGCCTCGCCGAGGAGGCGCTGCGCTCGAGCGAGGCGAAGTTCCGCGGGCTCTTCGAGAGCATCGCCGAGGGCGTCTACCAGAGCGGCCACGACGGCCGGCTGCTGTCGGTCAATCGGGCCTTCGCCTCCATGCTCGGCTACGCGAGCCCCGAGGAGCTGTGCGCGGTTGCGGACGCGGCGGCGCTCTACTGGGATCCGGCCGACCGCGCCGAGTTCACGCGGCAGGTGGAGGCGCAGGGCGAGATCCGCGACGCCGAGTTCCTGATGCGCCGCCGCGACGGCCAGCAGATCGTCGTGCTGGAGAATGCGCGCGCGATGCGCGACGGCGCCAACCGCATCGTCGGCTACGAGGGCACGATCGCCGACATCACCGAGCGCAAGCGCGCCGAGCAGGCGGTGTTCGCCGAGAAGGAGCGCGCGCAGGTGACGCTGCAGTCGATCGGCGACGCGGTGATCACCACCGACGCCGCGGGCTGCATCGAGTACGTCAATCCGGTGGCCGAGCGGCTCACCGCCTGGAGCCTTACGGAGGCGCGCGGCCGGCCGATCGGCGCCGTGCTGCACCTGGTCGATGAGCTGACGCGCACGCCCGTCGAGAACTCGCTCGCCGGCGCGCTCGGGCGCGGCGAGGTCGGGCCCGCCACCGATCACTCGGTGCTGATCACGCGCACCGGCAGCGAGGTCGCGATCCAGGAGTCGGCGGCCCCGATCCGCGACCGCCAGGGCAAGGTGATCGGCGCGGTGGTCGTGTTCCACGACGTGACGCGCGAGCGGCGCCTGAAGCGCGCGCTCGCCTATCAGGCGAGCCACGACGCGCTCACCGGGCTCATCAACCGCCGCGAGTTCGACAACCGGCTGCACGCCGCGCTCGGCTCGGCGCAGCGCGGCGACGGCGCCCATGCGCTGCTCTACATCGATCTCGACCAGTTCAAGGTGGTGAACGACACCTGCGGCCACCAGGCGGGCGACCGGCTGCTGCGCGATGTCACGGGGGTGCTGCAGACGCGGGTGCGTACCTCCGACACCATCGCCCGCCTCGGGGGCGATGAGTTCGGCGTGCTGCTCGAGGGCTGCACGCTCGAGCAGGCCTCGAGGATCGCCGAGGCCATCCGCCAGGCGATCCGCGATTTCCGCTTCGTCTGGGGCGCGAGCACGCTGTCGGTCGGTGCCAGCATCGGCATAGTGCAGATCCGCGCCGAGACGGAGAACGTCGCCGCGGTGATGAGCGCCGCCGATATCGCCTGCTACGCCGCCAAGGACGCCGGCCGCAACCGCATCCACGTGTACGACGCCGACGGCGTCTCGAACCGCCATCGCGAGATGCAGTGGGTGGCGCGCGTGACGCGCGCCGCCGAGGACAACCGGCTCGAGCTGTACTTCCAGCCGATCGTGCCGCTCGGCCTCGGGCACGAGCGTCCGTTCCACGAGCTCACCGTGCGGCTGCGCGACGACGCCGGCTTGCTGGTGCCGCCGTCGGAGTTCATTCCCGCGGCCGAGCGCTACAACATCATGTCGGTGATCGACCGCTGGGTGGTGGCGCGCGCCGTCGAGCTGCTGCGCCAGCGCCTGCAGCGCGGCGAGCCGCTGCCGCTGCTCGCGGTCAACCTGTCGGGGACCTCCCTCAACGAGCAGTCGTTCGTCGACTTCGTGCTGCAGAGCATCGGCGAGCCGGCGGTAGCCGCGGCGCTGTGCTTCGAGATCACCGAGACCACCGCCGTCATGAGCCTGTCGAACGCGCGCTATCTGATGAGCGAGCTGAAGGCGCGCGGCTGCAAGTTCTCGCTCGACGATTTCGGCACCGGCGTGTCGTCGTTCGTGTATCTGAAGACGCTGCCCGTCGACTTCCTGAAGATCGACGGCCAGTTCGTCAACCACGTCGCCCATGACCCGGTGAACCGCAGCATGGTCGAGGCGATCGCCAAGGTCGGACGAGCGCTGGGGATCGCGACCGTGGCCGAGTGCGTCGAGGGCGCGGCGGTGCTCGAGGAGCTGCGGCGCCTCGGCGTCGACTTCGCCCAGGGCTTCCACCTCGCGAGGCCCCTGCCGATCGCGCAGCTGCCGGTGTAGCCGCCCCGGGCGCAGCGCGTGGTGCGCGCGGGCGCCGGTTCTGTAGAATTCGCGCCGCGTGTCGAGCCCCGTATGAATCTGACTCAGTCACCCGACAACGCACCGCCCGAGGCGGAGCATACGTTCGATGTCGGTGGCCCGGACACGCTCGTGCGCATGATCGAATGCTTCGCCCGCTACGGCGACACGTACCGGGTGTATGTGCCGGCGCGGCGCTCCTTCAGCTACATCATTCACCACCCGGATGACGTGAAGCGGGTGCTGGTCACGAACCATCGCAACTACACCAAGGGTCTCGACCGGGACCGGATCAAGATCCTGCTCGGCCGCGGGCTGATGACGAGCGAAGGGGAGTTCTGGACGCAGCAGCGCTATCTGATGCAGCCGTTGTTCCACCGGCGCGTGATTACGCAGTTCGCCCGGATGATCGATGAGGCCAACGCCCGGTTCGTCGGCCAGTTGGAGGCACGGGCGGCGCGCGGTGCGACCGTCAATATCACGGAAGCCATGAGTGAGCTGACGCTGGAGATCGTGCTGCGGGCCATCTTTGGCGCTGACTTCGACGAGATGTCCGCGGCGTTTGCCGTGGTCGCCAGGGACCAGGCGCGCAACCTGGAGTTCGTCTACAAGTTCCGGGCGCTGGCCAAGCTCGTCGGTGATCTCGTCCGCAGGCGGCGCGCGTCCGGCGGGGAGCATTTTGACTACGTGGCAATGATGATGAGTGCGCGCGACAAGGACACGGGCGCAGGGATGAGCGAGCCCGCGCTGATTGACGAGGCCCTGACGCTCGTCGTGGCCGGCCATGAGACGACCGCGAGCGTTCTCAACTGGACGTGGTACCTGCTCTCGCAGCATCCGGACGTCGAAGCGTCGCTGCATGCGGAGATCGCGAGCAAGTCGCTGCCCCGGGCTGCGAGCCTCCCGCAGAGCGAGACACTCATCTATGCGCAGCAGGTTTTGAACGAGACCATGCGCCTTTACCCGCCCGGCTGGCTGCTCTCGCGCCGCACCATCGGTGCGGATGTGCTGGGGGGCTACCCGATTCCGGCGGGAGCGAATGTCCTTCTGCCCCTCTACCTGCTGCACCGGCATCCGCGCTATTGGAGCGATCCCGAGCGGTTCCGGCCGGAGCGCTTCGCTCCCGAGCACGAGGCGACACGCCCGCGGTTCGCTTTCATGCCGTTTGCGGCGGGTCCCCGGCATTGCATAGGGGAGACGCTGGCGCTCTATGAGATGCTGATGCACCTGCAATGGGTCGTGCCGCGCTATCGACTGGCATTTGTCGCGGACCGTCCGTTGGAGCTCGAGGCTCAGATCAACCTGCGTACGCGTCATCCGCTTCACATGCGGGTCGAGCGACGCTAGAGGCGGGTCAGGCTTCGAGCATCGGACCCGGCCGACCCGTAGTGCGCACCGGGCGCGCGCATGCGTAGAATGCGCGCCTCTCGGACGACCTGGGGGAGCACCGTGCGCAGCCAGCTTCGAGCCCTCCTCAACGTTGCCGGCCTGTGCGCCGCGTTCTATCCGGCGCTGCTCGCCGGCGCCCGGGACGCGGCGCCGGCGCCGGAGCACGGCGCCGAGCAGATCGCGACTGAGCTGCGCGATGCGGCGCTCGGCGGAGAGGACATGGCCTGGGAGTGGGTGAATGAGCTCACCACCCGCTTCGGCCCGCGTCCGGCAGGCTCCGCGAGCGAGCAGCAGGCCGCCGAATGGGCGGTGAAGCGGCTCAAGGCCATCGGCTTCGAGAACGTGCATCTCGAGACCTTCCCCCTGACCGCGTGGGTGCGCGGCGTCGAGTCCGCGCAGATCATCCTGCCGGCGCCTCAGCCGCTCACCGTGGCCGCGCTCGGGGAGTCGCCGCCGACGCCCATCGGCGGGCTCGAGGGCGAGGTGGTCGAGTTCCCGACCTTCGAGGATCTCAAGTCCGCGCCGCCCGCGTCTCTCACCGGCAAGATCGCGTTCGTCGATGAGCGCATGGTGCGCATGCAGGACGGCTCGGGCTACGGGGCTGCGGTCGGGGCCCGGACCGACGGGCCGGGGGAGGCCGCCAAGCGGGGCGCGATCGCCTACCTGCTGCGCTCGGTCGGCACCGACAGCACGCGCATCGCCCACACCGGCACGACGCGCTACGTCGACGGGCGGGTGCCCGTGCCCGCCTTCGCGCTGGCCGCTCCCGACGCCGATCAGCTCGAGCGGCTCAAGGCGCTCGGCGAGACAGTGCGCGTGCGGCTGGTCTCGACCGCCTCCTACGTGCCGGGCGCGCACTCGCAGGACGTCGTCGCCGACATCCGCGGCCGCGAGCAGCCCGAGGAGGTGGTGCTGCTCGGCGCGCACCTCGACAGCTGGGACCAGGGTACCGGAGCGATCGACGACGGCGCCGGCACCGCGATCATCGTCGCGGCCGCGAACCTGATCCGGGCTCTGCCGCAGCGGCGCGCGCGCCGCACGGTGCGGGTGGTGCTGTTCGGCTCGGAGGAGGTGGCGCAGCCGGTGGCGCCGTTCGGCGCTTTCGGCGGTCAGACTTACGCCAACAACCACAAGGCGGAGCTCGCCCACCACGTGCTCGCGGGAGAGAGCGATCTCGGCGCCGATCGGATCTATCGCCTGGCGCTGCCGCGCGCGGTGATCAACAG
>JASHTN010000079.1 GCA_030040525.1 Gammaproteobacteria bacterium
CCTCGAGCTGGTTGGCGTCGTTCGCCTGGACGAAGTGCGCGAAATTCCGCGTGCTGAGCGGCACGCCCTCGCTGTAGGGATAGACTTCCGGCTCCCCGACCTGCTGCCACTTGTCCATCGGCGTGTACCACATGGCCGCATCGAACAGGCCGTGGTAGCTGCCCTCGAGGATCACGTAGTCGTCGCGTTTGGTGTAGGCGCGCGCGAGTCGCAGCGCCGCCATCACCGCCTCGGTGCCGGAATTGGAGTAACGCACGAGCTCCGCGGCGGGCACCATCTTGGCGATGCGCTGCGCCACGCGGTACTCCGCCTCGGTCGACAGCGCGAACACGCCGCCGACCTCCATGCCGAGGCGCGCCGCCGCATCCACCCGCGGATCGGCGTAGCCGAGGATCGCGGGGCCGTAGCCGAGGCGGTAGTCGACGTAGACGTTGCCGTCGAGATCGGTGATGCGCGCACCGCGGCCCTCGCGCACGTAGATCGTGCGCTCCTCGCCCCAGTAGCGGAAATTGGAGGCGACCCCGAGCGGCAGCCGCTGCAGCGCGCGCCGGAAGTGCTCGTGATTCCTGGTCATGACTCTCGCCATGGCTGTCACCCGCTCGGCTAGGCAAATGAGACGGGACCCTTTACGGGGGACCTGCAGGCGACCTCCCCGACCCGACTATATGATCATATAGTTTTTTGGGGTAAAATTAAATGGTCATATACATAGGCCCGATTCCAGGGGGACTCCCATGAGCCTGACAGCCGCCCGCCCAGTCGACACCGCCCCCGCCCCCACGCCGCGCTCCCTGCCCGCGTGGGTGTACAACCACCCCGAGATGACGCGCCTCGAGATCGAGCGGATCCTGAAGCCGAGCTGGCAGATCGCCTGCCACGTGAGCCAGATTCCCCATGCCGGGGACTTCGTCACCTTCGAGCTCGGCGGCGACAGCGTGGTCGTGCTGCGCGACGCTGCCGGCACCATCCGCGCATTGCGCAACGTCTGCCGCCATCGCGGCACCCGCCTGCTCGAGGGTGCCGGCCGGTGTCCCGGGCGCATCACCTGCCCGTACCACGGCTGGACTTACCGCTACGACGGCTCGCTGCTCGCCACCCCGGCCCGCGACACCTTCCCCGACCTCAATCTGCGCGAGCACGGACTCGATCAGGTGCCGGTAGAGGTCGCGCTGGGATTCGCCTGGGTCTGCCTCGGCGCCCCGGCCCCGCGGCCGCCGTCGGAGATCTGGGGGCCGTTCATGGAGGAGCTGGCACCCTACCGGCTCGAGGAGCTGGTGCCGACGCAGCGGATCTTCCTCGAGGAGTGGCAGGTCGACTGGAAGATCGCCATGGACAACTATCTCGAGTCCTACCACGTGCCGATCGGCCACCCGGGACTCAACCGGCTGTTCACCCCCGACTACGAGGATCAGCGCGGCGCCGGCGGCATTGCGCGCGGCACCAGCTGGATGCGCGAGGCGCCCTCCTCGCGCTGGGGTGAGCGCATCTACCAGAAACACGTCGGCGAGGTGACCGCGCCGTACCTGCCGGAGCGCGAGCGGCGCTGCTGGCGCTTCTACAGCTGCCTGCCGAACCTAGGCGTCGACATCATGCCCGAGCAGATGGACTTCTTTCAGGTGCTGCCGCACGGACCCGGCAAGGCGCTCGTCAGATACGCCTCCTTCGGCAGGCCCGACGAGCGGCGCGAGATGCGCCTGATGCGCTGGCTCGGCAACCGCATCAACGCACAGGTCAACTCGGAGGACCGCGAGCTGTGCGAGCGCCTGCAGCGCGGCATCGCCGACAGCCACTACCGGCCGGGGCCGCTCTCTCAGCTCGAGACCTGGATGCTCGAATTCCACGAGCTGCTGTGCTCGCGCATTCCCGAAATGCAGCTGCCCAGCGCACCCGCACACTTCAGTTGACGCCCGCGAGGAGAGCAGCGCGCATGGACACACCTGCAGCAGCGGCGGCGACCGCCGTCCTGGAGGCGAGCGGTCGCCCCGGGCGGGTGCGTGCGCGGCAGCGCCTGATCAACGGCTGCATCTCGGCGCTGCATATCTACGGACCCTCGCGCACCACCGTCAGCCGTGTGGTGGCGTTCGCCGGACTCTCGCCCGGCATAGTGCGCTTCTACTTCAACTCCAAGGCGGCGCTGCTGGTGGCAGCGCTCGAGTATCTTGCCGAGGAGTTCGAGGCGCGGGTGCTGAAGCCCGTCGCGGCGCTCAGGCACTCGCCGGTGGCGGCGCTTGGCTTGCTGGTCGAGTTGTACCTCGACCCCGAGATCGCCAGCCCCCGCAAGGTGTCGGTGTGGTACTCGTTCTGGGGCGAGGCGAGCTCGCGCCAGGAGTACCTCGAGATCTGCGGCCGCAAGGACGAGGACTTCGCGGCGCTGGTGCGCGACCTGGTCGGGCGGCTGATCGCCCAGACCGGCGCCGAGCACCTCGATGCCGACGGCGTGGCGCTCGGGCTGATCGGCGTGCTCGAGGTGCTCTGGCAGAGCATCGCGTTCCAGAGCGAAGAGAACATCAACCGGCGCGCCTGCGTGGCGCGCGCGCTCGCCTACCTGCGCTCGGTGTTTCCGGGACAGTTCCCCGGTCCCGCCCCGCGCCGGCCGCGCGGCACCGACCCGCTGCGCCGCCGCGCCGGCCGCGGCGCATGACACGACGCTTTTCCGTAGCGCGGCTTTATCCCGCACAATAGTCCGCCGCACGACCGCTGCACGCGGCGCAGGGGGAAGGCTTGCGCATCATGAAACCCAACGGACGCCCGGGCCGCTGGCTCATCATCCTGCCGCCGCTCGTCTTCCTGCTGCTGTTCTTCCTGGTTCCCTTCGGCTTCGCCTTCAAGATCAGCTTCGCGCAGGCCGCGGCGCACGTGCCGCCCTACAGCGACGTGCTCTCGGTCACTCCCGACCGCCACCTGCACCTCGCGATCAGCCTGGCGAACTACCGTTTCCTCGTGACCGACGAGCTCTATGGGCTCGCGTACCTGTTCTCGCTCAAGACCGCATTCTTCTCGACGCTGGTGTGCCTGATCCTCGGCTACCCGATGGCCTACGCCATCGCGCGTGCACCGCGCGCGCTGCAGGGCGTGCTGCTGCTGGTCATCATGCTGCCGTTCTGGACGTCGTTCCTGCTGCGGGTGTACGCGCTCGAGGGGATCATCCGCGACAACGGCCTGCTCAACACGCTGCTGCTGCACCTCGGCCTGATCCACCACCCGCTGCGCATCATGCGCACCAATCTCGCCGTCTATCTCGGCATCATCTACTCCTACCTGCCCTTCATGGTGCTGCCGCTGTTCGCGACTCTCGAGAAGCTGGACCCGGCGCTGCTCGAGGCGGCGACCGACCTCGGCAGCACCCCCTGGCAGGCGTTCTGCGACGTCACCGTGCCGCTGTCGCTTCCCGGAGTGATCGCCGGCTCGATGCTGGTATTCATCCCGGCGGTGGGGGAGTTCGTCATCCCGTCGCTCCTCGGCGGACCCAACAACCTGATGATCGGCAAGGTGCTGTGGGACGAGTTCTTCGGCAACCACGACTGGCCGGTGGCAGCCGCGGTCGCGATCGCCTTCCTGCTGCTGCTCGCAGGTCCGATCGCCATCTACCAGTACTACAACGTCAGGCAGCTCGAGGCCTGAGCATGCCGGCGCGCACCCCGCTCTTCCTGGTCTCCGCGCTCGGCTTCGGCATCGCGGTGCTGTACGTGCCGATCCTGGTGCTGATCGGCTACTCCTTCAACGCCTCGCCGCTGGTCAACGTCTGGGGCGGCTTCTCCACCGTCTGGTACGGCACGCTGTGGCACAACGGCGAGCTGCTGCGGGCGGCGCTGCTGTCGCTCGAGGTCGCGGTCAGCGCCTCGACCGGCGCGGTGATCCTGGGCACGCTGGCGGCCATCGCGCTGGTGCGCTTCGCGCGCTTCCCCGGCCGGCTGCTGCTCACCGGCATGGTGAACGCCCCGCTCGTCATGCCGGAGATCATCACCGGCATCACGCAGCTGCTGCTGTTCGTATCGATGGTGCAGCTGCTCTCCTGGCCGCATCGCGGCTTCACCACCATCGTGATCTCGCACGTGACCTTCTGCACCGCCTACGTGACCATCACGGTGCAGGCGCGCCTGCAGAGCGCCGACCGCTCGCTCGAGGAGGCGGCGCAGGACCTCGGCGCCTCCCCCGCACGGGCTTTCCTCGAGATCACACTGCCGATCATCGCCCCGGCGATCGTCTCGAGCTGGCTGCTGTGCTTCACGCTCTCGCTCGATGACCTGGTGATCTCGAGCTTCGTCTCGGGACCCGGCGCCTCGACGCTGCCGATGGTGATCTACTCGAAAGTCAAGCTCGGGGTGAGTCCCGATATCAACGCACTCGCCAGCCTGATCGTCTGCGCCGTGGGCGTTTGCATCCTCTTCGCCGGCTGGATGATGCGCCGCGCCGAGCAGCGCCGCGCACTGGAGACGCAGCTGGCGCGCGGCTGAGCCCGGCGGGCCGCGCGTGCGCTGCCGCTAGCGGGCGGTCGCGCCCCGCCTACAGGTCGGTCTTGATCCGCGTCCAGGTGCGCGTGCGCAGCCGCTCGAGCGCCGGTCCGACCTCGGCCGACTCGTAGAGCCGCGCCTCCACCGCGGGCGTCGGATAGACCGCCGGGTCGTCGAGGATGCGCGGATCGACGTAGGGCTCGGAGGCGAGATTGTCGTTGCCGTAATGGATGTCGTTGGTGATCGCGGCGATCACCCTCGGCTCGAGGATGTAATTGAGGAACTTGAGCGCGTTCTGCGGATGCGGCGCATCGACCGGGATCAGCAGCGCGTCGAAGGAGGCATTGGCGCCCTCCTGCGGCACCGTGAAGGCGAGATTCAGCTTCACCCCTGCCGAGCGCGCGCGCGCCAGCACGGTCGCATAGTCACCCGACCACGACATCGAGATGCAGAACTCGCCGTTCGCCAGCCCGTTCATGTACTCGGTCGAGTCGAACGCCTTGACGTAGGGGCGCACCGCCAGCAGCAGCTTCTCGGCCTGCTGGTAGTCCTGCCGGCGGGTGCTGTTCGGATCGAGATGCAGGTAATTGAGGGCGAGCTGCAGCACGTCCTCCGCGGAGTCGAGGAACGACACGCCACAGTCGGCGAACTTCGCGATGACCTGCGGCTCGAAGATCATGTCGAGGCTCTCGACCGGGGCATCCGCCATGCGCGCGCGGATCATGTCGACGTTGTAGGCGAAGCCGTTGACGTGCCGCAGGTACGGCATGGCGTACCGGTTGCCGGGATCGGCGCCCGCCTCGATGGCCAGCACGTGCGGGTCGAGGTTCTTCCAGTTGCTGAGCTTGCGGCGATCGAGCTTCTGGTAGATGCCCGCCTTGATCTGGCGGCTGAAGTAGTCGGTCGAGGTGCTGACCACGTCATAGCCGGAATCGCCCGCCATCATCTTCGCTTCGAGGGTCTCGTCGGCATCGTAGGTGTCGTAGACCACTTCGATGCCCGTGCGCCGCTCGAACTCGGCGATCGTGTCCTTGCCGATGTAGTCCGCCCAGTTATAGATGTGCAGCACTTTCTCCTCGCTGCCCGGCGGCGGCCGC
>JASHTN010000080.1 GCA_030040525.1 Gammaproteobacteria bacterium
ATTCGGCGTCGATGCCATTCAGGCGCATGATATTGCCCTTGCGTGCCAGGACATCGAGCTGCAACGGAGAATGCGCCAGGATGATCTGGCCACGCTGCGACAGCATCACGTTGAAGTTGAGTGCTTCGGACAATCCCTCCCAGAGTCGCAATGAGTGCTCAAAAAACTGCGTGTTGCCGTCGCGCACGTAGTTCGACCGCACAATGGTGGTGTTTCTCCCCACGTTGCCCGAGCCGACATACGCCCGCTCGAGGACGGCAACATTCCTGATGCCGTGATTTGCGGCGAGATAGTAGGCGGTTGCCAGGCCATGGCCGCCGCCCCCAATGATGACGACGTCGTAGCTCGAGCGCGGCTCCGCCGCGCGCCAGGCGCGTGGCCAGGCACCGTTGAAGAACGCGTGCCGGGCGAGGGAGAATGCCGAATAGCGGCGCGAGGGTGCCATGTTCTCGAATCAGCGCGAGAGCAGCGCAGCAGCCAGCGCGTCAATGTCTTCCATGTCATTGTAAATGTGGATCGCGACGCGCACCCGGTCGCCGCGTATGGTGGCGCGAATCCCCCGCGCCTGGAGTTTCTGCTTCGCGCCCGGGGCATCGAGCAGCACAATGGCCGAGCCGTTATAGGGCACGCTGAGCCGCGCGCATAGCTTCCCCGCCAGCGCCGTGTTGTGTCGGTGTATCGTGCTCACGCCGAGCTCATTGATCAAAGCAAGCGACGGCAGCAAGCCGCTGGCGGAGATCAGACCCGGTACCACATCAAATTTGCGCGCCGAACTCGCGGCCGAGAAGTGCACTCCGTAGGGCGCCGCATGCGGTTCTGTACAGGCAAACCAGTTGGCCTGCAGCTGGCGAAAGGAATCAACGAGGTCCGATCGCAGGCATATGAATGCCGGACCATTCGGTCCCATCAGCCATTTATACGAGGAACAAACGACGATATCCGCAAGTGACGCATCGAACGGCAGCCAGCCTGCCGCCTGCGTTACATCCAGGCAAAGCAGGGCCCCCGCGCGGCGGCACGCTTGCGAGACGGCGCGCAGATCGGCAACCGACCCGTCGATAGACTGCACGAGAGAAAGCGCGACGACGGCATGGTCATCCGAGACGCGATTGACCAACTCGCTCCAGGGCGCCGTATCCACCAGGACCCCGCGGTGCTGCTGGGCGACAAAGGCAATGGTATTCGAGTTGTGTTCGCTTTCCGGGACGAGGACCCGCGAACCCGATTTGAGGTTCGCGGCCACGACGTTCACGAGCGCCGCGGTCGTGTGGCCCACCCCGATCTGCGCCGCCGGCACCCCGATCAGAGTGGCAAATGCGCCGCGAATTCTCTCCACATCGTCCAGCCACTCGACCCAGTCGAGATCTCCGCGGCTCCACAACTCGATGGTTCGCTGTGCCGCCTCAACCGCCGCTATGGGCGGAATGCCGCGCAGTGCCGTGTTGAAGTAGCCGCGTCGCACATTCCACGCTTTTCCCACCGTCGCGGACATTTCGGCAGCCTCTCGGGTGTGTGCTCTGGCGCTCATTCAAAGGGTACGCGGACTCCAAGCTCTTCTTTCGCTGCACGCTGCAACGCGTGGTATGCGGCCGTAAGATCCTTGGCGACGATGCCAAGCGACTTGAAGAGCGTGATATCCGTAGCCGAGGTACGCCCGGGCTTCTCACCCAGCAGCACCTGGCCGACCTCCCCTATGGCGTGGTCGGCAGTCACCGCCCCCGAAGCCAGCGCCGCGAGGTAATCCCCTCCCTCGGCCTCCATCATCGGGAGGTAGTCGGCGTACAGGCGCGAGCGCTGCACGGCCACTTCATCGATCTCTCGAAACTTCCTGACGCTGGAGCCTACGGCGTTCACATGCTGTCCGGGCTCGAGTAGCCGGCCGTAGAGGATCGGCTCGGGTGCTGAGGTCAGCGTGCAGATGATGTCGGCACCGGCCACGAGCCTCTCGATGCTGTCGTGAACGGTGATCTGGACCCCCGGTTGCGCGTGGGCCTGCGCGAACGACGCTGCTCGTGAGCGCGTGCGACTCCAAACCCGAACTTCCTCGAGCTGCAAACAGGCAAGCAATGCCTCGAGGTGATGCGCCGCCTGCTCGCCGGCGCCCGCGAGGGCGAGAACTCGGGAGTTCGCCCGCGCGAGTGCCCGGGTCGCCACAGCGGTCGCTGCGGCAGTGCGCCGCGCAGTGAGTTCGCCGCCGTGCAAAACTCCCATTGGCAGTCCTGTGTCCGGATCGAACACCACCACCATGCCGTTGTGGCCTGCAAGTCCTCGCAGGCGATTCTCCGGATATACGGCCAGAATCTTCGCTCCATAAAGCAGCGGTTGGTGCAGCACGCCCGCCATTACACTGAGCACAGCTCCCCTGGGGCTGCCGAGCGGAATAATCCCGCGGTTCGGCTGCTGCCCCCTTCTTGCCGACGTCTCCTCGAAGGCACGCGCCGCCAGCCTGAAGCACGTGTCGCGCGGCAACAGCCGCGCGACCGCCTGACGATCCAGGACTGTCAGCACGCGCATCGCGGGCAGAGACGATGAACTACCATTCGCTCACCGGCTGATGATCCGTGAGCCTCATTTCCAGACGGCCGAAGCCACCCGCAGGTGATTGGCGCCCACGATCTTGCGAACCGCCTCCTGCGGATAGCCATGCGCAACCATTGCATCGACGACAGCCGGGATGCGCTCCGGCTCGAGGAACGTGACCGGTCCGCCGTAGCCCTTCTCAGGCGGCCAGGTGTCCGGGTGCGCGCCGATGAAATCGTCGAATTCACTCATGTCATAAACGTAGTCCAGACCCAGCCCCACGTGGTCCGGGCCGACCATCTGAACAACGTGGTCGATGTGCCGGAACATCTCCTGCGCCAGGTCCCGATCCGGTTGCAGGAAAGCGCTGTCGCCGTTGATGCCCACCACGCCTCCGGTGGCCGCGCAGGCTTTTATCAACTCGTCGGGAATGTTCCGCGGATGCACGTACACGGCGTGGCAATTCGAATGCGAGAAGATCACCGGTCCACCGACGTGCTCCATCACCTCCATGGCCGTTCGCCAGCCGGTGTGGGAGCAGCACGGCACCATGCCGACCCGCCGCATCTCATCGAGTACCGCGCGGCCGAAGGGCGTCAGCCCGCGGTCTTCGTCCTGACAGCCCCCGCCCACCGAGTTGTTGAGGTTGTAGGCCATCAGCATCCATCTGACACCCAGGTCATAGAAAAACTCGACCATGCTCAATTGGTCACCGAGCGCACGCGTCCCTTCCAGATCGAAGCAGATCGCGAGCTTGCCGCTGCGCTTCGCTGCCAGGATATCCTCAACCGTCCTGATGAGGATGTAGCGGTCCGAATGGCGATCGATGAAGTTGCGGAAATGCGCCAGCACGCGGATATTGTCGTCGAAGCGCGTGAGATCAAAGCCAATGTTCAAGGTGATGGCCGTCTGCCCCGCTGCTCTGCAGCGCTCAAGCTGCGGCAGAAACCTGTCGTCCGGCCGCAAGGGCATGCAGGCGTGATTATCCCAGATGATGGCGTCCGCCAACCAAGAGCGCTCGGGTGTCTTGATCATTTCGACATCTCCTCATGAACGGCAGCAGCGTGGCTCGGCCTGCCGCGAGCGGCGCAAATCATGTCTGCGAGAGCGCGCGGCGTTTCTCCCTCAGGCTGCGCGTCGCGTTCTCATCGATCGAATAGGAGCGCTCCCTGTGGCGAATGACGACGGCGTAGTCACGCTGCGCGGCGTCGACCGATACGTAGCCGCCGATCACGTCATTCAGCACGCGACTCGGATCCCGATCCAGCGGATCTCCCCAGCCGCCACCACCGCCCATCGCGAACAGCAGCCGCTCGCCGGCCGGCAGCACCAGCCCGCTGGTTTTGCCCATCGGGCGCTCGTGCGGCAGACCAACACTGATCGTCATCTGGTTGGTCATGCCACTTCGGCCGCCGTCCACGCCCCAGGCCGGTGACTTGGTCTGCTCGATGGTTCCGATGAGCTTCAGATCAGTGAGTGCTTTCCACTCCTTTATGACGCCCACGCCACCGCGCCACTTGCCGGCGCCTCCCGAGTCCGTGCGCAGCTCATACCTTTCGGTGAGTATCGGCCAACGCTCTTCGAAGATTTCGATGGGCACATTGCTGGACTCGCCCAATACGAAGAGGATCAGCGCGTTCTCGCCATCCTGGTCGATTGCCGCTCCCTGTCCGCAGCATTCGTCCTCGCCGCCGGCAAAAAAGCTGCCATCGCTCGGGTCAACCCCGCTGAACATCATGCCGCCAAGGTCGCCGCCGGACCGGGCGACCGACCTGTCGGGGACAATCTTCGCCATGACCTGAAACAGCGATTCCGCCATGATCTGCGCGGTCCAACCCGACAGAAAAATCGGCGCCGGCGGCTTCGGGTTGAAGACGGAACCCTCGGGGGACAGCACCTTCACCGGGCGAAAGAAGCCTTCATTGGCGTCGTAGTTCGGCGCCATGATCATCTTCAGCACCAGACGAATCGCAGAGACTGTCGAGGGAAACGGCGAGTTCACCGGCCCGGCCTGCTGCAGCGCCGAGCCGCTCGTGTCGACGGTAATCTCGTCGCCAACGATCCGCACCGTCGCGCGGAACGGTACCTGATCCTGCGTAAGTCCATTGTTGTCCAGCGCCGACTCCGCGGACCACTCACCGTCCGGCATCGCCCGGATCGCTTCGCGTGCAATCCGCTCGCCGTGATCAAGAATGCTGGCGGTCGCCTGGTCTACGGTCTCGATGCCGTATTTCTGCACGAGCTCGAGTATTCGCCTGACGCCGTGGCCGCAGGCGGAAATTTCCGCGGTAAGATCGCCGATCACCGTGGTCGGCAGGCGACTGTTGGCGCGAATGATGCCGACGATCTCCTCGTCCAACCTGCCGCGCTTGACCACTTTCACCGCGTGAAGCTGCAAACCTTCCTGCCAGATGTCGGTGGTATCCGTACCGTAGATGTCCTTCGCTCCAAGATCCATCCAGTGCGCCTTCACTGCGGTGTAGCCGAAGACTCTGCCTTCGACAAAGATCGGGCGGATGATGACCGCATCCTGCGGGTGAGATCCGGTCCAGTAGGAGTAGGTAGACAGGATCACGTCGCCGTCGTGCAGATTTTCCACGCCCAGGTGCTTGACGACGCTGCGAATCGTGAAGGTCAAGGTACCCATGAAGAACGGGATTCCCGGTCCCTCGGCAATCAATTCCGCATCACGGGTATAAATGCCAACGCTGAAGTCGATCATCTCGTAGATGACCGGATTGAACGACGCCCGAACCAACGTGCTGCGCATCTGTCGCGCCGTTGACTGATAGAAGCTTCTGATCACCTCCACGGTGATGGGGTCGAGAGTACTAGATGTGCGCACCGTCGATTCTCCTCAGCGCCGGCTCACCACAAGGCTGCCGACGCGATCTACCGTGCACGTATGGTGTGCCCGCACCACGGTCGTGGTCGTGGGCTCTACGATGAGCGCTGGTCCAGCCACGCGGTCGTCGGCGCGAAGCCGTGTCCGCTCGTAGACGCGAAACTCGCGGGACTCGGACTCAAGAAAGTCCTGCACCACCTGCGTCCCTATGAAGGCATTGCACGGATCGGCGTTGCCCGAGGGGAGCGGCCGCAATTTCGGCGCCGGGATCTTGCCCACCGATTTGACACGCAGCGTGACAACATCCGCCGGGGTACCGAGTCGATAACCGTAGACTGCCTCGTAGACCTGCTCGAAGGCCTCGAACAGGGATGTCAGGTCTTGCAGACCAGCCAGTTGTGCAGGGATGGGAACCGACACGGAGTGCTCCTGGCCGAGATAGCGCATATCCGCGCTGCGCACGAGCTGCCAGCGCTCTTCGGGCACTCCCTCGCGACGCAGCAGCGCTCTACCCTGATCCTCCAGAGCAACGAACTGCCGCTCGAGATCCGCCAGGCTCAGGCGCGACAAGGGCTGCGCTATTGTCTGCGCCACGTCGTGACGCAGGTCGATCATCAGCATTCCCCAGGCGGAAAATGCCGCCGGCAGCAGCGGCACTATCGCCGCCGGCAGGCTCAGCTCGTCCATGAGATACGCGCCAAACAGCGGGCCACCACCGCCGAAGCACAGCATCGCGAAGTCGCGCGGATCGTCGCCCGACTCCGCCGCGATATCCTTGATCGCTTCCGCCATGTTGCTCATGACGAGCCGCAGAATCCCGCTTGCAGCACGGTGCAGATCCAGACCCAGGGGACGCGCGATCTGTTCGCTGATGCCCTTGCGCGCGGCATCGAGATCCAGCGAGATCGTCCCACCGAGAAAGTTCTTTGGATCTATGAAGCCGTTGATCAGGAGAGCGTCCGTGACCGTCGGTTGCGCGCCACCGCGCCCGTAGCACATTGGACCGGGAACCGCACCGGCGCTCTCCGGGCCTACCTGAAGCGCACCTGCGCGCTCGATCCTCGCAAGGCTGCCGCCACCCGCCCCAATGGTGCGGATGTCCAGGTTGGAGATGAGAATCGGGTAGCCGCTCACCTCCGTCTCGCGCTGCACCGCGGCCTCGCCCTTCTTGATCATCGCAATGTCGAAGCTCGTGCCGCCCACATCCATGGTGATCAGGTTCGGTTGCCCGAGCACCGCGGCCATGTAAGCCCCGCCGATCACACCGCCCGCCGGCCCCGACAGCAGCATATTGATCGCGCTGCTCTTCGCGGAGTCCGCGGTCAAGCCACCCCCGTCTGATTTCGTCAGCACGATCTCCCCGGCAAAGCCGCGACCCTTCAGCTCGCGCTGCAGATCACCGATCCAGCGCTCCACGACCGGCGCCAGATATGCGTTCAGGATGGTGGTCATGCCGCGCTCGAACTCGCGGTGCTCGGCCGCGACCAGCGACGACAAGGCAACGGACAATTCCGGGAATTCCTCGCGGATGACTTCGCGGGCACGCAGCTCATGAGCCGGATTCTTGAAGGCGTGCAGAAAACAGACTGCGAGCGCGGCCACCTTCTCCTTCTTCAGAGTGCGGGCGACGTCGCGAAGCTCAGCTTCATCGAGAGGCGCCAGCACTTCGCCGCGGGCATTGATTCTCTCCGTCACCTCGAAGCGCAGGTGGCGCGGCACGATCTGCGGCGGCTTGTGGTATTTCGGGTTGTACATCTCGGGGCGATTGAAGCGCATGATCTCGGGGACGTCGCGGAAGCCCCTGGTACCGAGATACGCCGTACGCACGCCCTTGCGCTCGAGCAGCGCATTGAGAGCCGTCGTAGAGCCGTGCACGAAGAAGCGTTGCACATCGCGAAGCACGACTTCCGCCTTGGTGATCGCGCCCACGACTCCTTCCAGCGTGTTGTGTGGCGTCGTCCGCACCTTATCCATCGAGAACGTGCCGGCACGCTCGTCGAACACCACGATGTCCGTAAACGTGCCGCCGGTGTCGATGGCGAATCGAATGTCTGACTTCTGCACCATTTGCGCACCTTAGCGTGCTCGTCGCCTCGTACTCGCGCCTGCCTGAACCGCTTCTGTTGCCTGGGGCGGGTCGCCGGGAAGCTGGTAAATGCCGGCTCGCACGTTCCGCAGGTGAGGAATTTCGGAGACGGCTCTGTTACGTCTTATGCAATCCATGCACCCGATGCCCGGTGCAGGAGCGAGAAGTACAGAGTAAGGGATCCCGGACGTTCGAAGAAAGCGTATGATTTCGATGGAGTCGATCTGCAATCGGAATAGCCGTGAAACTCGATCTCAATGGACTGGAAGCCCTCGAGGCCGTGGTGCGATATGGCGGCTTTGCCCGCGCGGCTGTGCATCTGCACAGAGTGCAGTCCGCGGTGAGCCACCAGGTTCGAAAGATCGAAGAGCAGCTCGGCGTGACCTTGTTTAACCGTGACGGCTACCGGGTGCATTTGACGCCTGCCGGGGAGGCGATCCTCGCGGAGGGTCGGCGGTTGCTGGCACAGGCAGAGCACGTCCGGTGGGTTGCGCAGCAATTCTCTCAGGAATGGGAGCCGACACTTTCCATCGTTGTTGATGGCATCCTGCCGCTGGATCCGACACTCGCGGCAATGAAGGCGCTCGCGGCTGCGCATGTGCCAACGCGAATCCAGGTCAAGGTCGAATTCCTGCGCGGCGTGCAGTCAAGGTTCGAGAAGGAGAACGGCGACCTCATGCTGGTCACGGACTACGCAGCCAGTCCCTACCTGCACGAGGAGGCGCTGCCGACCATGGATTGCGTGCTGTGCGTGGGACGCTCCCACGAGCTCGCCAGGGCGAAGAGCGTCTCGCTGGCTGATTTGCAGGAGCACGTTGAGCTTTCCGTGCAACACACCAGCGAAGAGCAGGGCTTCGATCGGCACCTGTTCAGCTGCGAACGGGCGTTCTTCCTTTCCAGCCATCACACAAAGAAGGAAGCGCTTCTCATGGGCGTTGGCTTTGGCTGGATGCCTCTCTACCTCGTGCACAACGAGCTCAGATCCGGCGCGCTGCGCGAGGTGAAGTATCAGGGCGGATCATGGTACCGCTTTGTTCCCCGGCTGGTGCATCGGGCCGACCGCCGACTCGGACGTGCCGGCCAGGAGTTCGTTTCCTTGCTGCGCACGTCCGACTGGCCGCAGCCCAGGCTGCTACGCCGCCGACCGTGATGCCGCTCGGGGTGCGCGCAACGACCCTGCAGACGCTCACAGGGCTGCAGGTCGCTCTGCGTCTGCGCGGGTGCCGCGCGGCACATCCGGCGTCCTGAGCACGCGTTCGCTGGGCCGCGGCTGGGCGCGAGGCACGTTCCTCGTCCACTCACTCGACCCGTCGGACCCGTCGCGCGAATCTCCGTCGCGCAGACGGCCTATCTACATTTGAGATCGATTTGATCGAAATCATGCGCTTGCTCCGAACGATGAACCGGACTAGCTTAAATGAACAGGAGGCTGGTTTGGCGAGAGAACCAATGCTCCAATGCAGACCACCAATCGCAGCCCCGTGCACCGCTCCGATAGCACCGCCACAACACCGCGGTGCGAAGCAGCGGGTCGAGAAGTGCGCAGCTCCGCGCTCCCGGTGCCGCCCGAGGCGCAACGTGCGCAGTCGTTGAGCCAAACCCGCAGCGCGATCTTCGAAGCAATGAAGAAGTAAGAAGTAGAGAGCCGCAGGAACCCGGCCGGATTCACTGACTGGACACACCTGACACAAGGTGGGGGGACGTTCGATGCCGAAGCGAGTCACGATTGCGCTCACTCTACTCGCGGTTGCCTGTCCTGCGTCCTTTGAGGCATACGCGGCGGAGACTGCTGCCCCGGCGTCACAGGAAGCCGCCGCCGACAGCACCTCGCAGCTTCAACAGGTCGTCGTCACCGCGGAGAAGAAGACCGAGAACCTGATGGACGTGCCCGTGCCGGTCAGCGTGGTCAATGCACAATCCCTGATCGACACGAACCAGCTGAACCTCGAGGACTACTACACTCAGGTCCCGGGCCTGACCGTGACGCCGAGCGGGAATGGCGTCCCGCAGCTCTCCATTCGCGGCATTTCAACCGGCGGTTTCGTCAATCCGAGTGTCGGTGTCACGGTCGACGACGTCCCCTATGGCTCTTCCTCGGGAATAGCGAGCGGGCAGGAGGTCACCAGCTTCGACCCGGACGATCTGCAGCGCGTTGAGGTGCTGCGCGGTCCGCAGGGCACGCTCTACGGCGCGAGCAGCCTGGGTGGACTGCTGAAGTATGTGACGGTGGACCCTTCCCTGTCCGCGGTGAGCGGCCAGGTGCAGGTGGGCACCGACGACGTCTACGACGGCGGCAGCCTGGGTTACAGCGTGCGCGGAGCTGTCAACCTGCCGCTCGACGATACACTGGCCATTCGGGCGAGCACATTCTACCGAGCGGATCCGGGCTATATCGACGACATCCTGACGGGACAAACTCACGTCGATCGGGCGTGGGTCGACGGCGGCTTCCTCAAAGGGCTCTGGCAGCCTTCGGAGACTCTCTCGCTGCGAGTCACCGCTCTCATCCAGCACTTCTGGTCAGACGGGATATCTGAAGCGTACGCCGGCCTGGGGGACCTGCAGCAGAGCGCCGTGTGGGGATCGGGTTATCACAGTCGCGACACGCAGGCCTACAGCGCGACTCTGACTGCCAAATTGGGCGCGGTCGATCTGACCGCAGTAAGCGGCTACAGCATCAGAACCTTCTCCGAATGGCAGGACTACACCAGTCTCTACGGCGCGGCCACGCTCACCCAATTTGGTGTCGGTGGCGCGCCGGTCCTGGCCCGTGGCACGACCTACCGGTTCACACAGGAAGTTCGGCTCACCGGCTCAATCCTCAGCAAGCTCGACTGGTTAGTCGGCGGTTACTATAACCACGAGAACTCGCCTGCCAACGGCGGCATATGGGCGGTCGTTCCGAACACGGGCCAGGTGGTCGGACAGTGGGTGTCGTGGAACTACCCGAGTACCTTCGAGGAATATGCCGGCTTTGGCGATCTTACCTACCATTTTACCGATCGTCTCGACCTCCAATTCGGCGGGCGTGAAAGCACCAACCGGCAGGGCTACCTGGAGTACGACTACGGGCCTTACGTGCCGCTGTTTGAGGCTTCACCCTCACCCTTCGTCTACCCTGAAGTGCATACCAAGGACAGCTCGTTCACCTATCTGGTGACACCCGAATTCAAGCTGACGCCGGACTCCATGCTTTACGCGAGGGTCACATCGGGTTACCGCCCTGGCGGCCCGAACGTACAGGGAAGCGCCATCCTGGTGCCACGGGCGTACAGCCCTGACACAACGCGTAACTATGAGGTCGGGGTCAAAAGCGAAGTCCTGGATCATAGACTGTCGCTCGACGCTTCCGTGTACTACATCCAATGGAAGGATATCCAGCTGCAATTGGTCAATCCGATCAGCGGTGTTTTCTACTACGCCAACGGCAGCGAGGCGAAGAGTCAGGGCGTCGAGCTCTCGGCGCAGGCAAAGCCGTTGACCGGCCTGTCGATCACGGCATGGGTGGCATGGAACGACGCGCGGCTGACCGAGGACATGCCGCCCGGAAGCTCCGTAATCGGAGAATCCGGCGACCGCTTGCCATACAGCGAACCGTTCTCCGGCAATCTATCGGTGGAGCAGACGTTTCCTCTGACCGCGCTCATGCACGGCATGACGGGTTTTGTCGGCGGCGCGTTGAGTTACGTCGGCAACCGCCTCGGTCAGTTCCCGAGCGTCTACCTGGTGCCACCCGAGCGGCAGGACCTTCCCGCGTACACCAAAATTGATCTGCGGGCGGGAGCTGACGTCGGCACGTGGAGATACAACTTCTACATCAATAACGTGGCAGACAAGCGAGGTGTCCTCGATGGCGGGCTCGACCTGATTCCCACGAACGCTTTCATCTACATCCAGCCCCGAACCATAGGGATGACGGTGGCGAAGACATTCTGACGGCAATGCGCAGAACGTGCTCCATGTACAGGCCCGATCGCCGGAGCGCAGAGACGGATGGCAACACGAATAGGGGTGGATATCGGCGGCACCTTCACGGATCTGGTCGTGTACGACGATCAAACCGGGCAAGTGTCCGTCGAGAAGGTGCCCAGTACACCCGCCGCCCCGGAGGTCGGTTGTGTGGAGGCGGTGCGTCGGGCAGCCATGCGCCCCGGACTGCTGCAGCAGTGCGAATACTTTCTGCATGGCACCACAGTCGGATTGAACGCGCTGCTCGAGCGACGCGGTGCGACGGTCGGCCTGTTGTGCACGGCGGGGTTTCGCGATGCGCTCGAGCTCAGGCGCGGCGCGCGGCCAGAGTCCTGTGATCTGAACTGGGTGCCGCCCGATCCCCTGGTGCCGCGGCACCTGCGGATTCCGATCGGCGAGCGCATCGATGTCGAGGGAGCCGTAGTACGTGCATTGGAGCGGCAACATGTGGCCGCTGCGGTGAAGGTTTTTCGCGACCAAGGGGTTAGCTCGGTCGCGGTCTGCTTCATGAATGCCTACGCCAATCCGGCGCATGAACTGCAGGCCGCGGAAGCGCTGCGCCAATACGGCTTCGCGGGCGACATCTCGCTGTCGCACAGGCTGTCACGCGAATATCGCGACTATGAGCGCACCAGCACGACCGTGGTGGACGCGTTCGTACGCAGGCGCATGGCAGACTACCTCGACCGAGTTGCCGAGGGCATCCGGCAGCTCGGCTTCAACGGCGAATGCCTCGTCACCCGCTCGGGTGGCGGCTCGATGAGCTTCGATGAGGCGCGCGAGCGGTCCTTTGAAACGATCAACTCCGGACCCGTGGCGGGCGCCGAGGGCGCTGCCGAGCTGGCGCGCGCGCTCGGCCTTGGCGACTTGGTGACTGTCGATGTCGGCGGCACGAGCTTCGATACCGCGTTGATCGTCGACGGGCGGCCACAGCTCCACTATCAGGGTGAGATTGACGGCATGCCCATTCAGGCTCCCTGGGTGGATGTGCGCTCGATCGGGGCAGGCGGCGGCTCGCTGGCCTACTTGGACTCCGGCGGCCTGCTGCACGTGGGTCCGCAGAGTGCCGGCGCGCAGCCTGGGCCGGCTTGCTACGCGCGTGGCGGTAGCGAACCGACCGTGACAGACGCGGCATTGCTCCTGGGAATGCTGGGCAGCGGCCGCCTAGCCTCGAACATCCAGCTCGATCGCGACCGGGCGCTCGAGGCACTGAATAAGCTCGCGCGGGAGTTGCACAGCGATGCCCAGCGAGTGGCGGTCGGCATCATCAAATTAGCCTGTTCGAACTGTGCGAACGCAATCCGCGAGATCACGGTGGAGCAAGGGATAGATCCACGGGGCCTGCGGATCCTGGCTTTCGGCGGAGCAGGACCGCTGCTGGCGACGCAGATCGCGCGCGAGCTCGACATCCGGGACGTCATCGTGCCGCCCTTCGCAGGTAACTTCTCGGCCTGGGGACTGCTGGGCTCGGACCTCGTGCGCAGCTCGGCACGCACGCAGCTCCTCGGCCTGGCGGACGGCTGTGTGCAGCGTCTCGAAGTCACCGTCCGGGAAATGTTCGCCGAGCTGGAGAGCCGCAGCGCAGATCAGCGATTCGCGCAGCAGGGCGAACGCGAGCTGGCGCTTGGTATGCGCTTCAGCGGCCAGGAGTACAGTCTGACGCTCCCGGTGCCCTGGAGAAACAATAGGCTCGGCCTGAGCGCCGCGGAGTTGCGGGAAGCATTCCTGGGCGCCTACCAGAGCACGTTCGGCATCACCCTCGACAATGCCGTGGAGGTGATCGTATTGCGCACCGTGATCCGCAGGTCTCTGGCCCGGCGGATCCGTCGTCCGGATGATACAAGCCCACCCAGGTCGGATACCTTACAGGCGCTGTACTCCTTTGCGCAGGGGTGCGAACTGCCCGCGCATGCTTTGGCACGATCCGCACTGGAGGAAGGTCGCCGCCAGAGCGGTCCGGCGGTCATCTACGAGAACACCGCCACAACCTACGTCGACGCCGACTTCTCCTACGGCGTCGATCCCAACGGCTGTCTCCTGCTGAGGCGCGAGGGGTAATTCGCCATGCAGGCACCAGGTGCTGCGCTACACGTCTACAGCAACCGCGCCAGCTCGGCCAGCGATTCAGGCAAGCCAACTGAAGCGGACCCCGTGACCACGCAGATCATCCGGCACGCGCTGAGCTCGGCAGCCAGGCAGATGAAGCGCGCCACCATTCGCACTGCCTTCTCGCCGATCATCTATGAGGCGCTGGATTTCGCCGTAGTTCTATACGATCGTCGCATCCGCATGCTGGCCCAGGCCCCCACGCTGCCGATCTTCGTCGGCACCATGGGTTTTTGCATCGAAGGGGCCGTGCAAGCTGTCGGCGGGGAGCGGCAGCTCGAGCCCGGCGACGTGCTGATTTACAACGTCCCCTACGGCACCGGTTCGCATGCGCAGGACTGTGCGATAGTGATGCCGGTTTTCCTCCCCGACGGCGAACTCGTCGGCTACGCCGCCAACAAAGCCCACTGGCTCGACATTGGCGCCAAGGCGCCCTACTGCACCGATACCACGGACGTGTATCAGGAGGGTGTCGTCATTCCCGGAGTGAAACTGTACCGCGCGGGCAAGCTGAACGAGGACATCCATCGGATGGCGCTCGCCAACTGTCGCTTCAAACAGCCGGTCAACGGCGACCTCAACGCACAGGTTGCCAGCTGTCATGTCGGTGCCCGCGAGCTGCAACGAGTGATCCGGCGCTTCGGCCCTGCGACGTTTGCAGAATGCATCGAGCGCATGTTTGATCACGGCGAACATGCGGTGCGGCAATTCATCGCCTCGATCCCGGACGGCACTTATCACGGCACCTGCCACATGGATGACAACGGGGTGGATGACGATCCCATCAGGTTTGAGGTGATCATCACGATTGACGGATCAAACGTGCGCATCGATTTCAGCAGCGCTCCTGATGCACAACGCGGCCCGATCAACGCACCGTTTCCCTCCACTGTCAGTGCATCGCGAGTCGCCCTGATGATGGCGGCAGGGAGTGCGCGCGAGCCCCCGAACGAAGGTCATTTCCGTCCGCTCGAGATCGTCACTCGACCTGGCTCCATGTTCCATCCGCTCGCGCCGCAACCCTGCTATCTCTATGGATGGCCGCTCATGTCGGCCATCGAAGGCATCTTTCAAGCTCTGGCGACAGCCAGCGGAGGAAAGCTCCCTTCGGGCGGCGCCGCTGATACCGCTGCCGTGCAGTTTTACGGCCAACGGTCGCGCACGGGAGAGCCATTTTACGGGGGAGGCTTGTCGCTTCCGGTCGGACAAGGCGCGCGCCCGAGCTGCGACGGGCCGACGCTGTACGTTCCCTCACTGGCGCAATCGCATCTTCAGTCGCCCGAGCTCATGGAAGCCAAGCTGCCCATTCAGTGCGAGCAGTGGGAATTCACCCCCGACTCCGGCGGTCCAGGGCAGTTCCGCGGCGGTAGCGGCTGGCAGGTCGCGTACAGGTTTCTCGAGGATGTGATGTTGATTTCGACCATCGAGCGGACGCAGGTGCCCGGCTGGGCACAGTGCGGTGGACTGGCCGGCGCCGCGAATCGTCTGGAAGTCGAGTTTGCCGACGGACATACGGAGACACTCCGCAAGGTCACGAATCGCAAGATTCCTGCGGGGAGTCGTCTGCGCATTTATCTCGGCGGCGGTGGCGGCTATGGCGCACCAAGCACCAGGGCCGCGGCTGCCGTGCGGCGGGATCTGCTGAATGGCATGATCACGATGCAGCATGCGCGCAAATATTATCCGCACGCCGTGTGATCAGGATGCGGCTCGGGTAACCGCTGCGTCGCTGTGAGGGATTGAAGCAATGATCACAGTATTGCGCAATGCGCGTGTATTCGACGGGGTAGCCGCGGAGCTGAACGAAGGCGCGACCGTCATCGTTGAGGATGATCGCATCCGGGAAGTGACCACGACGTCGCGTGGCTTTGCCGATGCCCAAGTCATCGATTGCCACGGCCACGTTCTCATGCCCGGGCTGATCGATGCACACTTTCATGCCTATACGCCGAGCTTCGACATCCTCAAGATCGATCGAATGCCAGCGGCGCTGCTGGTGAGTCACGCGCGGGTCATTCTCGAGGGCGCCCTGCAGCGCGGCTTTACCACAGTGCGCGATGCCGGCGGAGGTGACATTGGACTTTGGATGGCGATCGAGGAAGGCTGGATTCAGGGACCGAGGTTCTTCTTCTCCGGCAAAGCCATCTCGCAGACCGGCGGTCACGGCGATGCCCGCCCCGGCACTGTCGTGGAGCCCTGCGGCTGTTCCGGATACACCGGTGCCTTGTCGTTGGTCGCCGACGGCGTCGATGAGGTACGGCGAGCGGTGCGCGAGGAGCTGCGCAAGGGGGCGCGGCAGATCAAGCTATTCGTCTCCGGCGGTGTCGTCTCCCCTACCGATCCGATCTGGATGCCACAGTTCACGGATGAGGAGATCAGCGCTGCGGTCCGTGAGGCCGCAACCCGACGCACCTACGTGATGGCCCACTGTCTGACCGATGAAGGCGCGCGCCGCTGCGTGAACGCCGGTGTACGCTCGATCGAGCATGGAAGCGAAATTTCCGACGATACTGCGCGTCTGATAGCCGCTCACAAGGCATTCGTCGTGCCGACCCTTTCGGTCGTCGATGTGATACGCAAGCACGCCGCTGATTTGGGCCTGCCGCCCATGAGCCGGCAGAAGATCGCCGGGATCTACGAGAGTTATGCCAGGTCCATCGAGGCATGTACGCGCGCCGGAGTGAAGCTCGGCCTGGGATCAGACCTCCTCGGCCAGGAGTTTCACCGTCTGCAGGGCGGAGAACTGGCTCTGCGTGCAGAGTTCAACAAGCCCATCGACGTGCTCCGGTCGGCGACCTCCGTGAATGCCGAGCTGCTGCAGATGAGCGGCCAGCTCGGCTGCATCCGACCGGGTGCGTATGCGGACCTGCTGGTCACCAGGGGAGATCCGCTCAGCGATCCCGGTCTGTTCAGAGATTCTCTCGCCAACATCCTGCTCATCATGAAGGGGGGCACGTGCATTCGACGCGCCCTGTAGAGAACCTCATGGCCGCAAACCTAACCCCAACCGATTCGCCCGACGAATTGCTTGAACCCAGCGTTCTCGCGCTCGTGGCCATGCAGAGCGTGCTGGTTGCGGGCAGCCTCTCCTTTGGAGTGTTTCCGTTGCTGGTCGACGGCCTGGTGCGCTTCGCGCATTTCGATGCTCCGTCGGCCGGGTTGAGCATCACCACTGAAATGCTGGGTCAAGCCGTGGGTGCGGCGGGCGCACTGGCTCTGGTGCGACGCCTCGGCAGCCGCCGGGTCGCCATTGCGGCCGTGCTCTTCATTATCGTCGGCAACGCCCTGAGCGTTGGCGTTTATTCCCTGTTTCGGTGGTTACTCGTAGTGCGAGCCGTGGCCGGTATCGGCTGTGGTCTCACTGTGGTTTGTATCGGATTATTGGCAGCCACCAGACAAGCCGACCGCAACTTCGCCATATATAACATGGTGAATCTGCTCGCTTGTGCACTGTTGGCGGCAGCGGTTCCCGCCCTGTTGCGCATGTTTGGACTGGGGGGAGTCTTCGCAGTAATCGCGGCTGCCACTGCGCTGTGCTTGTCGATGATT
Organism: Gammaproteobacteria bacterium; assembly: GCA_030040525.1. GTDB lineage: Bacteria > Pseudomonadota > Gammaproteobacteria > Steroidobacterales > Steroidobacteraceae > 13-2-20CM-66-19. Next base: position 17,076 of record JASHTN010000080.1, read on the forward strand.
CCGCAGATTACAAAATCCTCCGGCGACCGCGCGCCGCGGCGCGGAAGTGCCGCTTCTGCAGCCGTTCCGTTCCTGCTGCGCGCGCTGACCTGCGCCATGACCGTTGCATACTTCGTGAGTCTCACCATGTTCTGGAGCTTTGCCGGCGATGTCGGTACCGGGCATCATCTGGGGATCGCAACCGTTTCCTCCGCGGTGGCCCAAGCGTGGCTGGTGGGTGGCATCGGGGGCTCGCTCAGCGCGCTTCTGCTGGTGAAGCGCTTGCCGCGCATGCTCCTCATCGTCGTGGCCGCGCTCGGGGGAGCAGCCAGCACCTACGCGGCCATCTACCTCTTCAGCCCGGTTGCGTTCTCGATCATCCTGATCGCTTTCGTGTTCTTCTGGCAACTGCTGTATCCCATTCAGATGGGCCTGTTTTCGCAGGTCGACACGAGCGGGCGACTGGCGATGCTTGCCTGGTTCGTGCAGTTGATTGCCTGCGCAATCGGGCCGGCGGTCGGTGGATTTGTTCTGCATGTCAGCTCGTACAGCGTATTGGCATTTTTCTGCGCGCTCGGCTACCTGCTGTTTGTCGCTGCGGCCTTCGGCCTGCTCCCCGCAGCGAAGCAGAACCCGCTGCATGCCGACTGAATGCCGCGCCCGGTTCGCGGCGCAGCGCGTCTAGGTCGATGCTCGAGGCGAAGTTCGACTGCATCATCGTTGGCGCTGGCGCCGCCGGCTGCGTGCTGGCCAGCCGGCTGACGGAGGACGGCGCGACGACGGTTCTTCTGATCGAGGCAGGTATCGACCAACCTCCGGGCCACGAGCATCCCGCAATACGTGATCCCTTCCCGGTGTCGCAGGGTCACCCAGAGCTCAGCTGGCCGGACCTCACCGCTACGGCTCGCCGCGATGCGGAGAATGGCTCGGGGCGAGGCGCCCGCCCTTACCTTCAGGGCCTGGGCGTCGGTGGTAGCTCGAACGTTCAGGGCATGGTCGCGCTCCGTGGCTACCCGCAAGACTACGAGGACTGGCGGGCGGCGGGTGCCGCAGGCTGGGGCTGGGACGAGGTCTTACCTTACTTCTGCCGGCTCGAGAGGGATCTCGACTATGACGGGCCGCTTCACGGACAACACGGGCCCATCCCGATACGCCGAGTGGCCGCTGAGCATTGGGCGCCCTTCACTAAGGCGTTTTCCGACTGTGTTCAGGCGCGCGGCCATCCACTCATCGCCGATCTCAACGCCGACTTTCGCCCGGGCATCGGACCCTTGCCCATGGCGAACCTGCCGGACCGGCGGGTCTCAGCGGCAATGGGCTATCTGACGCCCGCCGTGCGCCAGCGGGCGAATCTCAGGATTCTTTCGCACACGCTCGTCGAGCGGATCGAGTGCGAGGACCGCACGGCAATCGGCGCGCGGATCCGCACCTCCCAGGGTCGCGCGCTCGTGCTGGCTCGTGAGGTCATCCTCTGCGCCGGTGCCCTGCAGTCACCCGCGCTCCTGATGAGGTCTGGTATCGGCCGCGGCGGGGACCTCAGGCAACATGGCATCGAGCCGCTCTGCGATCTTCCCGGGGTTGGTCGGCACCTCATGAATCACGTCAACCTCTCCATCGCCGTGCACTTGCCGCGCCAGGCGGTTCAGCCGACCCTGGATCGCGGACTCGGCCAATGTTGCCTGCGCCTCTCCTCGGGCGTCGAGGGCTCCGAACTCGACACGATCGTCTTCGCGGTCAACAAGACGGGCTGGCACCGACTCGGACGACGCATCGGCGCGCTCATCCTGCAAGTCGACAAAACGCACTCACTGGGGCAGGTGCGGCTGCGCAGCGCCGATCCGGACGTGACTCCGGAGGTCACCTTCAACATGCTGGAGGATCAGCGCGACGTGGCGCGATTGATGTCCGGGCTCAGACTGTGCCTGGAGATCCTCGCGGACCCCCGGCTGGCCCGCGTCGCTCACGAAGCCTTCCTGCCGAATTCCGCGGTCGCGCATAGACTCTGGCGCAGAACCTGGCACAACGCGCTCACGGCCAGCGCCATCTCGTGGCTATTCGACATGAGCGCGGTTCGAGCGGGCCTGCTTCGCCGCGCGCTGCTCGACCCGCGGAGCCTGTTGGCGGACCCTCTCGCGCTGCGAAAGACCGTGCTGCAGCGCGCGAATGTACCTCGCCACGTCAGCTGCACGTGCAGGATGGGACGTCCCACCGATCCAGGCGCGGTCGTCGATCCGGACTGCCGAGTCATCGGGATGCGCAACTTACGCGTCGTCGACGCCTCGGTCATGCC